>NZ_JBAGKH010000029.1:0-77596 GCF_036689765.1 Streptomyces poriticola | reverse complement strand
ACTTCTCGGGTCTGGTCCCGGAACTTTCGTTCCGGGACCAGACCTTTTTTGTTCGTGGTCATCTGAAGTTCACGTTCCAGAACCAACATCCACATCATGGGTACCGCAGCGATGCTAAGGGCCGCAGGAGTCGGAGTCGGGGACGAGGTCGTCGTGTCGGCCTTCGGGAACGTGGCGGTCGCCGAGGCCGTTGCCCAGGCCGGGGCGATGCCGGTGTTCGCGGACATAGACCCCGTGACGTACTGCCTCGATCCGTCCGCCGTCGAGGCGGCCGTCGGTGCCCGTACGGCGGCCATGGTCGCCGTGCACCGTTTCGGTCGGCCCGCGGACATGGAGCGGCTGCATGCCGTCGGACAGCGTCACGGACTACTGGTGCTGCAGCAGGCGGAGACCGACGCACCGCACGACGAGACGGCACAACGCCGGCAGCGGGCGGCCTACCTCGACGCGAAGCTGCGTGGGGTCCACCCGCCCGAGGCGGGCCGTGGACACACTTACCAGCAGTACGTCGTCCGGGTGCCCGGGAACGGACGGCCGGACCGGGACGCTTTCGCCAGGGCCGTCCGGGGCAGGGGGGTCGACTGCCGGGTGCCGGTGAAGACCCCGGTGCACCGACTCCCCGAATTCCGGCGGTGTGTGGCGCTGCCGGCGACCGAGCACGCTGCGGAGGACACCCTCGCACTGCCCGTCCACGCGTCGTTGGCCAAGAGGGACATGCAGCGGATCGTCTCGGCGTGCAACGCCCTCGGGGGGCTTCTGCAGTCGGCGTTCTGACGGACGGCGCCCTGGTTGGGAGCACGAGTCTGTTCGGGGTAGGATCTATTCCGTTGCCGCGAGGGAAGCTCCGAACGGCAACAGGCCCCTATAGCTCAGTCGGCAGAGCGTCTCCATGGTAAGGAGAAGGTCAACGGTTCGATTCCGTTTGGGGGCTCCAGCCAAAAGGCCCCGCCCGATCGGGCGGGGCCTTTTTTGTTCCTTGAACGGGTCCGTGCCTGAGCCGGTCCGTACGGTAAACCTGTCTGTGCCCTGAAGGGGGCGTCCCGCTAGTCCTGGTGCGGCTCCGGCACCCGCATCGCCAGGATCGCCATGTCGTCCGACGGGGCGTCCGAGGCGAAGCGCTCCACCGCGCGCATGATGCGGGCGGCCACCGCACCAGCCGTCAGACCCGTGCAGGTGGTGAGCACGTCGACAAGACCGTCGTCGCCCAACATGCGGGTGCCCTCGCGGCGTTCGGTGACGCCGTCCGTGACACACAGCAGCACGTCGCCCGGGTCGAGCATCACGGTCTGCTCGTACAGCTCCAGGTCCTCCAGGACGCCGAGGAGCGGCTGCGGTTCGGCGGCCGGGGCCACGGTGCCGTCCTGGCGGAGGCGGAGCGGGAGGGGATGGCCGGCGCAGACCACGCGCAGCTCGGCGCTGCCGTCCTGCTGCGGGCGCATCTCGCCGTAAAGAAGCGTCAGGAAGCGGCTGCGGGCGCCCTCGTCGAGGATCGCGGAGTTCAGGCGCTCCAGGACCGCCGGGCCGTTGAGGCCCTCGCGGGCCAGCAGGCGCAGGGCGTGCCGGGCCAGGCCAGTGACCGCCGCCGCGTTCGGGCCCGTACCACAGACATCGCCGATGGCGAAGCCGTAGGCGCCGTCGCTGATGGGGAAGACGTCGTAGAAGTCGCCGCCGACCTCGTTGCCCTCGCCGGCCGCGCGGTAGATGACCTCGACCTCGACGCCCTCGATCTGCGGGAGCTCGGGCGGCAGCAGACTGCGCTGGAGGGACTGGCTGATGGCTGTGCGCTCCGAGTAGAGCCGGGCGTTGTCCAGGGCCAGTGCGGCGCGGCGGGACAGGTCCTCGGCCAGTTCCAGGATCTCCTGGCGGAAGTGGTCGTCGGTGGGCTTGCCGAGGGTGAGCATGCCGATGACGCGGTTGCGGGCGACCAGCGGCAGGACCACCGTCTCGCCGCCGACGGCGGAGGCCGTGGCCAGCGTCGGGCCGATGCCGGGCGTCACCTGGTGGGTGGGGCCGCCGCTGAGGCCGAGGCTCCGCATCGAGGTGCGCAGCGCCGCCTGATGGGCGACCTCGGCCGGGGCCGTCCAGACACGGGCGCCCGGGGCCGGTACCGGATCGGGCGGCGCGATCTTGGAGAGGAGGGACTTGATGCCGTCGATGAGCTCCTCGTCCTCGTGCAGCACATAGGACAGGTACGGGTCCGAGGCCTGGTCGGCGATGGTGTAGACGGCGCACCAGGTGGCCAGGGTCGGGACCGTCATCTGGGCCATCAGGGCCAGCGTCTGGTCCCGGTCCAGGGTGCCGGCCAGCAGGTCGGAGGCCTCGACCAGGAAACTGAGGGAGCCGCGGCGCAGCCGCTCCAGCTCCCCGAGGCGGGCCGACTCGACGGCCAGGGCGATGCGGTCGGCCGCGAACTGCAGGCGCAGGGCCTCCTCGTTGGAGTAGCGGGCCGGCGACTCCGCGGCGACGCCCAGGGAGCCGGTGAGGCGGCCCTCGACCTTGAGCGGGACCGTGACCACGGAGCGCATGCCGGTGCTGTTCAGCAGGGGGACCGCGCCGGGCACCAGGGTGAGGTCCTCGTGGACGGCCGGCATCCGGGCGGAGCCGTAGCGGCCGGGTCCCGCCTCGACGGGGACGCGGGCGAACCGCTGACGGGCGGAGGGCAGACCGGTGGAGGCACGGACCTCCAGCTCGGTCTCGTCGTCGGTGGCGAGGAGCAGGAAGGCGGCGTCGCCGTCGAGCATGTCGCGGGCGCGTTCCACCGTGCGCTGCAGCAGGCCGTCGAGGTCGTCCGGGGCGGGGGAGCCGATGAAGACCTCGAACGGGTCGGTGCTCTGCGCCTCGGAGGAGGCGGACGCGTCGGGGGACGGGACGCGCAACGGGGTCTGCAGCACCGCCCGCTCGTGGTCCCGGACCAGCAGGCAGACGGTGGACGGCTCGCCGCCGGTGTCGCGGACGCGGAGGTGGGATGCGTACACCGGGACGACCCGGCCGCTCGCGTCGCGGATGCCGTAGCTGCCCTCCCAGCGGGACAGCTGCAGGGCCTCGGCGATGCCGGTGCCGGTGCTCGGGGTGTGCGGCCAGGCTGCGAGGTCGGTGAGCGGCTTGCCGGTGACCTGATCGGCCGGGTAGCCGAAGAGCTCCTCGGCGTCCTCGTTCCACGCCGCGATGGCGCCGCTGCGGTCGATCTGGACGACGGCGACCCGGACCCGGCCGTCGGCGAGCGGCAGCAGGTCGGCGGGGAGACAGGGGCCGGCGGCGCGGGTGCCGACCGGGCGCTCGGGCAGGTCGAGCTGGAACCAGACGTTCTTGCGGGTCGCGGTGTACTCCACGCCCCAGCGGGTGGCCAGTGCCGCGCACAGCTGCAGTCCGCGCCCGCCCTCGCGGTCCGGGCTGCCCATGTTGACGGCCGAGCCCTGGAGCGGGACCTCGCGCTCCGGATAGCGGTCGGCCACCTCGATCCGGATGCCCTCGTCGCTGCGGAGGCAGGCGACGTCGGCAGCCGTGCCGGCGTGCACCACGGCATTGGTCACCAGCTCGCTGGTGAGCACCACGGCGTCGTCGACGATGTCGGCGTAGCCCCAGCCCTGGAGTGTGTCGCGGACGAAGGAGCGGGCGCTCGCGACCGATCGTCCGACGGGCTCGAAGCTGGCAGCCGCGCGCGCGGTGATCACAGAACTCCTCGACCCTCTCTCTGCGGGCACGGCGTCGTGGCCGACCGGGTCGCGCCGCTGCTGCGGCAGGCCGCCCGTCGGCGTGGGGTCCGGGGGCTGCTCCCCCGGGACCAGTCCGGTGGTCATTGTCCGGCCGCCCCTTCGATGCCCGCTCGTCTCCGTGCCACCCCCCAGCCGGACGGACCGGCGTGGCTGGACAGCCGCATGCAAGGTTACTTACCTTCGCCGTCCGTGCGGATGCCGGTCTGCTGTGTTTCCGTCCGGAGGGTGTGCGGACGGTGTGCGAAGCTGCCGAACTGTTATGGCCTGGTTCGGCATGGGTGAAACACTGGGCAGGCTTCTGGTGAAGGTCCGGGCAGGCTGAGTGCCGACCGGGTACGACGGGCAGCAGCCCCGGGAGCAGCAGCCCGGCAGGCCGGGCGGAACGCTCAGCAGTACGGGACAACGCGCAGTAGTACAGGAAATACGCGGTGGTGACGGGTACGCCCGGTGGTGATGCCGGTCACCGCAGTGACGGTCGATCCCTGCGGGAGGGACACAGTGGAGTCTGGCGCAGCGACGCGGGGCACGAAGACGCGCGCGAAGGGCGGACAGTCCCCGAGCAGTCAGGGCAGGCCCCGGGGCGGGACCACCAGCGTCGACACGGCTGCCCTGAACCGGCTGCTGGCGGCCCTGGTGTCCATGCGGGACGGCAACTTCCGCAAGCGGCTCACGGTGTCCGGCGACGGCGTGATGTCGGAGATCGCGGCCGTGTTCAACGAGGTGGCCGACCGCAATCTGCATCTGACGGGCGAGCTGGCCCGGGTGCGGCGCATGGTCGGACGTGAGGGAAAACTCACGGAACGGCTGGAGACGGGGGCCTGCGAGGGCTCCTGGTCGACCGCGATCGACCACTCCAACGCGCTCGTCGACGATCTCGTACGGCCCGTCTCCGAGGTCGGCCGGGTGCTGTCGGCGGTGGCCGACGGTGATCTGTCGCCCCGGATGGAGCTGCGGACGCAGACCGCCGACGGGACCGGGCAGCCGCTGCGCGGGGAGTTCCTGAAGGTCGGCCGGACCGTGAACAACCTGGTCGATCAGCTGTCGACGTTCACCGACGAGGTCACGCGGGTGGCCAGCGAGGTCGGCACCGAGGGCAAGCTGGGCGGTCAGGCCCGGGTGCGCGGTATGTCCGGTTCGTGGAAGGACCTCACGGACTCCGTCAACACGATGGCGTACCGGTTGACGGCCCAGGTGAGGGATATCGCGCTGGTGACGACCGCGGTCGCCAAGGGTGATCTGTCGCGGAAGGTCACGGTTCACGTGGCCGGGGAGATGCTGGAGCTGAAGAACACCGTCAACACGATGGTGGACCAGCTCTCCGCGTTCTCCTCCGAGGTGACGCGGGTCGCGCGCGAGGTGGGTACCGAGGGCGCCCTCGGCGGGCAGGCGCGGGTGCCCGGGGTCGCCGGTGTGTGGAAGGAGCTGACCGACTCCGTCAACACCATGGCGGGCAACCTCACCGCTCAGGTGCGCGGGATCGCCGAGGTGACGACCGCGGTCGCCAACGGTGATCTGTCGCGGAAGGTGACCGTCCCGGCCCGCGGCGAGGTGGCGCAGCTCGCGGACACCATCAACCAGATGACCGAGACGCTGCGGATCTTCGCCGACGAGGTCACGCGGGTGGCCAACGAGGTCGGTGCCGAGGGGCGGCTCGGCGGACAGGCGAACGTGCCGGGCGCGGCGGGCACGTGGAAGGATCTGACGGACTCCGTCAACACCGTGTTCCGGAACCTCACCACTCAGGTGCGGGACATCGCCGCCGTGACGACGGCGGTGGCCAACGGTGATCTGTCGCAGAAGGTCACCGTGGACGTGGCCGGCGAGATGCTGGAGCTCAAGAACACCGTCAACACGATGGTCGACCAGCTCTCCGCCTTCGGTGCCGAGGTGACGCGTGTGGCGCGTGAGGTCGGCGTCGAGGGCGAGCTGGGCGGCCAGGCGCAGGTACCGGGCGCGGCGGGCACATGGAAGGATCTGACGGACTCCGTCAACACGGCGTTCCGGAACCTCACCGGACAGGTGCGCAACATCGCTCAGGTGACGACGGCGGTGGCCAACGGTGACCTTTCGCAGAAGGTCACCGTGGACGTCTCGGGCGAGATGCTCCAGCTGAAGAACACCGTGAACACCATGGTGGACCAGCTGTCGAGCTTCGCCGACCAGGTCACCCGGATGGCCCGGGACGTGGGCACCGAGGGGCGGCTGGGCGGCCAGGCGCGGGTGGACGGCGTGTCGGGCACCTGGAAGGAGCTGACCGACTCCGTCAACTCGATGGCCGGGAACCTGACCTCCCAGGTGCGCAACATCGCCCAGGTGACGACGGCGGTGGCACGCGGCGATCTCTCCCAGAAGATCGACGTGGACGCGCGCGGGGAGATCCTGGAGCTCAAGAACACCATCAACACGATGGTCGACCAGCTGTCGTCCTTCGCCGAGCAGGTCACGCGCGTGGCGCGGGAGGTGGGTACGGAGGGCCGCCTCGGCGGGCAGGCCCAGGTGCCCGGTGTCGCCGGGGTGTGGCGGGACCTGACCGACTCGGTGAACGGCATGGCCGGCAACCTCACCGCCCAGGTGCGCAACATCGCTCAGGTCGCCACCGCGGTGGCGCGCGGCGACCTCTCCCAGAAGATCACCGTGGACGCGCGCGGGGAGATCCTGGAGCTGAAGAACACCCTGAACACGATGGTCGACCAGCTGTCCTCGTTCGCCCAGGAGGTCACGCGCGTGGCGCGTGAGGTGGGTACGGAGGGCATCCTGGGCGGCCAGGCCGAGGTGCAGGGGGTCTCCGGCACCTGGAAGGACCTCACCCAGTCGGTGAACGGCATGGCGAACAACCTGACCATGCAGGTCCGCAACATCGCCGAGGTCACCACCGCGGTCGCCAAGGGCGATCTGTCCAAGAAGATCACCGTCGACGCCAAGGGCGAGATCCTGGAGCTGGTCACGACCGTCAACACGATGGTGGACCAGCTGTCGTCGTTCGCCGAACAGGTGACGCGGGTGGCCCGCGAGGTGGGCACCGAGGGCATTCTCGGCGGCCAGGCGCATGTGCCCGGCGTGGTGGGCATCTGGAAGGACCTCAGCGACAACGTCAACCTGATGGCCAAGAACCTGACCGTTCAGGTGAGGAACATCTCCCAGGTGGCCGCGGCCGTCGCCAACGGCGATCTGACGCGGACGGTGACGATCGAGGCGCGCGGCGAGGTCGCGCAGCTCGCCGAGACGTTCAACACCATGGTGAAGACGCTGAGCTCGTTCGCGGACCAGGTCACCAAGGTGGCCCGCGAGGTGGGCACGGACGGCATCCTCGGCGGCCAGGCGCACGTCCCGGGCGTGGCGGGCACCTGGAAGGACCTCACCGAGTCGGTGAACCAGATGGCGTCCAACCTGACCGGTCAGGTGCGCAACATCGCGATGGTCACGACCGCCATCGCCAAGGGTGACCTCACCAAGAAGATCGACATCGATGCGCGCGGCGAGATCCTGGAGCTGAAGACGACCATCAACACCATGGTCGACCAGCTGTCCTCGTTCGCCGAGGAGGTCACCCGGGTGGCCCGAGAGGTGGGTACCGAGGGCCAGCTCGGCGGACAGGCACGGGTGCGTGACGTCGACGGCACCTGGCGGGACCTGACCGAGTCGGTGAACGAGATGGCCGGGAACCTGACCCGGCAGGTCCGCGCCATCGCGCGCGTGGCGACCGCGGTGACCCGCGGTGACCTCAACCTGAAGATCGATGTGGACGCCTCCGGAGAGATCTCCGAGCTCCAGGACTACATCAACAAGATGATCGCCAACCTGCGCGACACCACGATCGCCAACAAGGAGCAGGACTGGCTCAAGGGCAACCTCGCCCGGATCTCGGCGCTGATGCAGGGCCGCCGGGACCTGCAGGACGTGGCCTCGCTGATCATGAGCGAGCTGACCCCGGTGGTCTCGGCGCAGCACGGCGCGTTCTTCCTCGCCATGCCGCTCGTCGACGGCCAGGAGCAGGCGGCGGGCGGCGCGGACCAGTACGAGCTGCGCATGCAGGGGTCGTACGGCTACTCGATGGGCTCGATGCCGACCTCGTTCCGGCCGGGCGAGGCGCTGGTGGGGACCGCCGCGCAGGAGAAGCGCACGATCCTGGTGGAGAACGCGCCCAGTGGATATCTGAAGATCTCCTCCGGGCTCGGCGAAGCCCCGCCGGCCCAGGTGATCGTCCTTCCGGTGCTGTTCGAGGGGCAGGTGCTCGGCGTGATCGAGCTGGCCTCCTTCACCCCCTTCACCCAGATCCAGAAGGACTTCCTGAACCAGATCGCCGAGATGATCGCGACCAGCGTCAACACGATCTCCGTCAACACCAAGACGGAGGTGCTGCTGAAGCAGTCGCAGGAGCTGACCGAGCAGCTGCGGGAGCGGTCGGAGGAGCTGGAGCAGCGGCAGAAGGCCCTGCAGGCCTCCAACGCCGAACTGGAGGAGAAGGCCGAGCTGCTGGCCCAGCAGAACCGCGACATCGAGGTGAAGAACACCGAGATCGAGGAGGCGCGGCAGGTGCTGGAGGAGCGCGCCGAGCAGCTCGCGGTCTCCATGCGCTACAAGAGCGAGTTCCTGGCCAACATGTCGCACGAGCTGCGTACGCCGCTGAACTCGCTGCTGATTCTGGCCAAGTTGCTCGCCGACAACGTCGAGGGCAACCTCTCCCCGAAGCAGGTCGAGTTCGCCGAGACGATCCACGGGGCGGGGTCCGACCTGCTGCAGCTGATCAACGACATCCTGGACCTGTCGAAGGTCGAGGCGGGCAAGATGGACGTCTCCCCGACCCGGATCGCGCTGGTCCAGCTCGTGGACTACGTGGAGGCGACGTTCCGGCCGCTGACCGCGGAGAAGGGCCTGGACCTGTCGGTGCGGGTCTCGCCGGAGCTGCCCGCCACGCTGCACACCGACGAGCAGCGGCTGCTGCAGGTGCTGCGCAATCTGCTGTCCAACGCGGTGAAGTTCACCGACTCCGGTGCGGTGGAGCTGGTGATCCGGCCGGCCCGGGACGATGTCCCGCAGCGCATCCGGGAGCAGCTGCTGGAGGCCGGTTCGCTGACCGACGCGGACGCGGAGCTGATCGCCTTCTCCGTGACCGACACCGGCATCGGGATCGCGGCCAGCAAGATGCGGGTGATCTTCGAGGCGTTCAAGCAGGCCGACGGCACCACCAGCCGCAAGTACGGCGGTACGGGCCTGGGGCTGTCCATCTCGCGGGAGATCGCGCAGCTGCTCGGCGGCGAGATCCATGCGCAGAGCGAGCCGGGCCGCGGCTCCACGTTCACCCTGTACCTGCCGCTGCACCCGAGCGAACTGCCGCCGCACGGCTATGTGCAGCCGGTGACACCGCTGGAGTCGGCCGTTCTGCTGGCCGCGGCGCCCGAGCCGGCCGGGGAGCCGGACCTGGAGATCGAGACGCCGGCGGAGGTGAAGTCGTACCAGGAGACGCAGAACGGCGCCGCCGCGCTGTTCCGGCGCCGCCGCAAGGCCGCCCTGCCCCCGGCCGAGCCGCGGACCGCCCCGCAGCAGGAGCAGTGGCCGACGGCGGAGCGGGAGCCCGCCGAGGCGTCCGGGCGCGGCGTTCACTTCGGTGGCCAGAAGGTGCTGATCGTGGACGACGACATCCGTAACGTGTTCGCGCTCACCAGCGTCCTGGAACAGCACGGCCTGTCGGTGCTGTACGCCGAGAACGGGCGCGAGGGCATCGAGGTGCTGGAGCAGCACGAGGATGTCGCGGTCGTCCTGATGGACATCATGATGCCCGAGATGGATGGATATGCGACGACCACCGCGATCCGCCGGATGCCGCAGTTCGCCGGACTCCCGATCGTCGCGCTGACCGCCAAGGCGATGAAGGGCGACCGGGAGAAGGCGATCGAGTCCGGTGCCTCGGACTACGTGACCAAGCCGGTCGACCCGGACCATCTGCTGACGGTCATGGAGCAGTGGATGCAGGGGGCGTGAGCAGTACGTTTGGAGGACATGCGAACGTGGTGCCCGGGAACGCGGCGGGAACGTTCGGTGCGCACGCGCGGTTGCCGACCCGGTGTGCCCGAAGCCGTGTAGCAGGACGGGATTCGGGGAACCTTCTGGTCCCCGCTAGCGTTTCTGCTACGTGCACAGTGACATCGCGGTGACAGGGTGTGGCGACAAGCGGGGTGCGGCTACGATGACCGGCACAAGGACGGGCGACGCAAGGGAGTCGTCCCCCGGGGCGGCACCCGCCGGTGCTGCCCCGAGTCCTGCGGACAGGGGAGGCCCCACGCCGGGGCGAGGAGGGCGGGCCATGGTGCAGAAGGCCAAGATCCTCCTGGTCGATGACCGGCCGGAGAATCTGCTGGCGCTGGAGGCGATCCTCTCTGCGCTCGATCAGACGCTGGTGCGGGCATCGTCCGGGGAGGAAGCGCTCAAAGCACTGCTCACGGACGACTTCGCGGTCATTCTGCTGGACGTCCAGATGCCGGGCATGGACGGTTTCGAGACGGCCGCGCACATTAAGCGGCGGGAGCGGACCCGGGACATCCCGATCATCTTCCTCACCGCGATCAACCACGGCCCCCACCACACCTTCCGCGGGTACGCGGCGGGCGCGGTGGACTACATCTCCAAGCCGTTCGACCCGTGGGTGCTGCGCGCCAAGGTCTCGGTGTTCGTCGAGCTCTATATGAAGAACTGCCAGCTGCGGGAACAGGCGGCGCTGCTGCGGCTCCAGTTGGAGGGCGGCGGCAAGGCCGAGGGTGGCGAGGCAAGGGAGTCGGCCGGGCTGCTCGCCGAGCTGTCGGCGCGGCTCGCTGCCGTCGAGGAGCAGGCCGAGGCGCTGTCCAAGCAGCTGGGCGACGAGTCGACCGATGCCGCCGCGGTGGCCACGGCGGCCCATCTGGAGCGCAAACTCACCGGCCTGCGGCGGGCGCTGGACGCTCTGGAACCCGGTTCCTCCGGAGGGCAGACCGCGGTCAACTGAGGCCGCCGGTGACCACAGGTCAGAAGCCCTGGCGGAGGCGTCAGTTCCGGTCCACCGCTGGCACGACACGAACGGGTGAACCGGTGGGCACGCGTGTCCACTGCCGTCTCCACCGGTAACCTCACCCCCATGGCCTCACGTCCCTCCGCAGCCAGGAAGCAGCCCGCGAAGAAGGCGGCGCCCGCGAAGGCTCCGGCGAAGAAGGCCGCTGCGAAGAAGGCCGCTGCGAAGAAGACTCCACCGAAGAAGGCGCCCGCCAGGAAGTCCGCGGCGAAGAAGCCCGCGCCGCCACCCGCACCCAACCCCACCGGCGGTGTCTACCGCCTCGTGCGGGCCCTCTGGCTCGGCCTCGCGCACGCCGTCGGCGCGGTCTTCCGGGGCATAGGGCAGGGCGCCAAGAACCTCGACCCGGCGCACCGCAAGGACGGCCTCGCGCTGCTGCTGTTCGCGGTCGCGCTGATCGTCGCCGCGGGCACCTGGGCCGATCTGCAGGGCCCCGTCGGCGGCCTGGTGGAGATCCTGGTCACCGGTGCCTTCGGCCGGCTGGACCTGCTGGTGCCGATCCTGGTCGCGGTCATCGCCGTGCGCTTCGTCCGGCACCCGGAGAAGCCGGACGCCAACGGCCGTATCGTGATCGGTCTGTCCGCGCTCGTCATCGGCGTGCTCGGGCAGGTCCACATCGCCGTCGGCTCGCCCGCGCGCGGGGACGGCATGCAGGCCATAAGAGACGCCGGCGGTCTCATCGGCTGGGCCGCCGCGACCCCGCTGTCGTACGCGATGACCGACGCTCTCGCCGTGCCACTGCTGGTGCTCCTCACCGTCTTCGGGCTGCTGGTGGTCACCGCCACTCCGGTCAACGCCGTCCCGGAGCGGCTGCGGCAGCTCGGCGTGCGGCTCGGCCTCGTCCACGACCCCGAGGCCGAGGAGTTCACCGAGGACGACGAGCGGTACGAGGAGCAGTGGCGTCAGGCGCTGCCCGCCCGGTCCCGCAGGCGCGGCGGGCCGGCCCCCGAGGCCTACGACCCCGACGGCGCCGAGCAGCAGGCGCTCGCCCGGCGCCGCGGGCGGGGCAGGCGCTCCGCCGTGCCGCAGCCCGACATGGACCGGCCGATGGACGCCGTGGACGTCGCAGCCGCCGCAGCCGCCGCGCTCGACGGCGCCGTGCTGCACGGCATGCCGCCCTCGCCGCTGGTCGCCGACCTCACCCAGGGCGTGCACACCGGCGAGCGGGAGTCGACCACGCCCACCCCGGTGCCCGCGGCCCGTCCGCGGCCGGAGCAGCCGGAGCAGCCGGAGCAGCCGGAGCGGCGGCAGCCCGGCAGGCCACGGCAGGAGAAGCTCGCCACCGGGGTCCCGGACCTCACCAAGTCCCCGCCCGACCAGGAGCGCGAGCTGCCGCCGCGCGCCGAGCAGCTCCAGCTCTCAGGCGACATCACCTACTCCCTGCCGGCGCTGGACCTGCTCACCCGCGGCGGGCCCGGAAAGGCCCGCAGCGCCGCCAACGACGCCGTCGTCGACTCGCTCACCACCGTCTTCACCGAGTTCAAGGTCGACGCCCGGGTCACCGGCTTCACCCGCGGCCCGACGGTCACCCGCTACGAGGTCGAGCTCGGACCCGCCGTGAAGGTCGAGCGGATCACCGCGCTGACCAAGAACATCGCCTATGCCGTCGCCAGTCCGGACGTACGGATCATCAGCCCGATCCCCGGCAAGTCCGCGGTCGGTATCGAGATCCCCAACACCGACCGGGAGATGGTCAACCTCGGCGACGTGCTGCGGCTCGCGGAGTCCGCCGAGGACGACGACCCGATGCTGGTCGCCTTCGGCAAGGACGTCGAGGGCGGTTACGTGATGCACTCGCTGGCGAAGATGCCGCACATGCTGGTGGCCGGCGCCACCGGCTCCGGCAAGTCGTCCTGCATCAACTGCCTGATCACCTCGGTCATGATGCGGGCGACCCCCGAGGACGTCCGGATGATCCTGGTCGACCCCAAGCGCGTGGAACTGACCGCCTACGAGGGCATCCCGCACCTGATCACCCCGATCATCACCAACCCCAAGCGGGCCGCCGAGGCACTGCAGTGGGTCGTCCGCGAGATGGACCTGCGCTACGACGACCTCGCCGCCTACGGCTACCGGCACATCGACGACTTCAACCGCGCGGTGCGCGAGGGCAGGGCCGAGTCGCCCGAGGGCAGCGAGCGCGAGCTCCAGCCGTACCCGTATCTGCTGGTGATCGTCGACGAGCTGGCCGACCTGATGATGGTCGCCCCGCGCGACGTCGAGGACGCCATCGTGCGGATCACGCAGCTCGCCCGCGCGGCCGGCATCCACCTGGTGCTCGCCACCCAGCGGCCGTCGGTCGACGTGGTCACCGGCCTGATCAAGGCGAACGTGCCCTCCCGGCTCGCCTTCGCCACCTCCTCGCTCGCCGACTCGCGGGTCATCCTCGACCAGCCCGGCGCCGAGAAGCTGATCGGCAAGGGCGACGGGCTGTTCCTGCCGATGGGCGCGAACAAGCCGGTACGGATGCAGGGCGCCTTCGTGACGGAGGAGGAGGTCGCGGAGGTCGTCCGGCACTGCAAGGACCAGATGACGCCGGTCTTCCGGGACGACGTCGTCGTCGGCACCAAGCAGAAGAAGGAGATCGACGAGGACATCGGCGACGACCTCGATCTGCTGTGCCAGGCGGCCGAGCTGGTCGTCTCCACACAGTTCGGATCGACGTCGATGCTCCAGCGCAAGCTGCGGGTCGGATTCGCCAAGGCCGGGCGGCTGATGGACCTGATGGAGTCGCGGAACATCGTCGGACCCAGCGAAGGCTCAAAGGCTCGTGACGTTCTTGTGAAGCCTGACGAGCTGGATGGCGTGCTCGCGCTGATCCGGGGGGAGCCTGAAGGGTAGGGGAACGGGCGACGGTGATCTGCTCGCCGGGTGGCGACCGTACGGCGGCCGTGTCGCTCTCGTGACCCACCCGTTAGGGATCATTGAGCAACCGTTTCCCTGGGCCGTACGTCAAGTTGAGGGAAGCGACAAACAGGTAGCCCACCATCGGTGTGCCGGGCCATTCCGATGGCGTACAAAGTACGACCGCCCGGTTGCTCCATCCGTTCGTACCACCCCTAAACTGAACCTCCAGCACAGGCGGCAAACGCTCGAAAGGCGCCCCCGTGTCCATCGGCAACTCCCCTGAAGACGAGCGTCCGTTCGAAGATGTGTCCGAAGACGTTTCTGAGGAAGCCCGCCCCTCCATCGGCCGTGCCCTGCAGCAGGCGCGCATCGCCGCCGGGTTGACCGTCGACGACATCACCAGCGCCACCCGGGTCCGGATCGCCATCGTGCACGCCATCGAGGCCGACGACTTCGCCCCCTGCGGTGGCGACGTCTACGCCCGCGGTCATATCCGGACCCTGGCCCGGGCGGTCCGCCTCGACCCCGCCCCGCTGATCGAGCAGTACACCGCCGAGCACGGCGGGGATCCGGCGCCGACCCCGACCGCGCCCCTGTTCGAGGCGGAGCGGATCCGTCCGGAGCGCCGCGGACCCAACTGGACCGCGGCGATGGTCGCCGCGATCGTCGCCGTGATCGGTTTCGTCGGGTTCACGATGGTCCGGGACGACGACGGCGGGTCCCAGGCGAACGTGGCCGAGGGTGCCACGCCGGCCACGAGCGAGTCGGCCTCCCCGAGCGCCGAACCCGAGAAGCCCGCCGACCCCAAGCCCGACCCGACCGACAGCGCCATCGCCGCCGCCCCCCGGGACAAGGTGACCGTCCAGGTCAGCGCCACCGACGGTCCCAGTTGGATCTCCGCCAAGGACCACAACGGCCGGCTGCTCTTCGACGGACTGCTCAAGCAGGGCGAGACCAAGACCTTCCAGGACAACTCCAAGATCGATCTGGTGCTCGGCGACGCCGGCGCGATCCAGCTCTATGTGAACGGCAAGAAGATCGAGGACGACTTCCAGCCGCGCGCGGTGGAACGGCTGACGTACACGAAGGGTGACCCTCAGGTCGGATAGGACGGCCCGAAGAGGCGATCAGTACGGGGTTGGCCAAGATCGGCCAACCCCGTCGACGTGGGCTGTCGGTGGGACGAAGTAGTCTTGAGCCCATGCCTGAACGCCGTACCGTCGCACTCGTCACCCTTGGCTGCGCCCGTAACGAGGTGGACTCGGAGGAGCTCGCAGGCCGTCTGGAGGCGGACGGCTGGCAGCTCGTGGAGGACGCCGAGGACGCCGACGTCGCCGTGGTGAACACGTGCGGCTTCGTCGAGGCCGCCAAGAAGGACTCCGTCGACGCCCTTCTGGAGGCCAACGACCTCAAGGACCACGGCAGAACCCAGGCCGTGGTGGCGGTCGGCTGCATGGCCGAGCGGTACGGCAAGGAGCTCGCCGAGGCGCTGCCCGAGGCCGACGGCGTCCTCGGCTTCGACGACTACGCCGACATCTCCGGCCGGCTCCAGACCATCCTCAGCGGCGGTATCCACGCCGCGCACACCCCGCGCGACCGGCGCAAGCTGCTGCCGATCAGCCCCGCCGAGCGCCAGGAGTCCGCCGCGACCGTCGCGCTCCCCGGGCACGGTCCGACCGCCCCGGCGGATCTTCCGGAGGGCCTCGCCCCGGCCTCCGGCCCCCGTGCGCCGCTGCGCCGCAGACTGGACGGCTCCCCGGTCGCCTCGGTCAAGCTCGCCTCCGGCTGCGACCGGCGCTGTTCCTTCTGTGCCATCCCCTCCTTCCGCGGTTCCTTCATCTCGCGCCGTCCCAGCGACGTGCTGAACGAGACCCGGTGGCTGGCGGGACAGGGTGTGAAGGAGATCATGCTGGTCTCCGAGAACAACACCTCCTACGGCAAGGACCTCGGCGACATCCGCCTGCTGGAGTCGCTGCTGCCCGAGCTGGCAGAGGTCGACGGCATCGAGCGGGTGCGCGTCAGCTACCTCCAGCCCGCCGAGATGCGCCCGGGCCTCATCGACGTGCTGACCTCCACGCCCAAGGTCGCCCCCTACTTCGACCTGTCCTTCCAGCACTCCGCACCGGACGTGCTGCGCGCGATGCGCCGCTTCGGCGACACCGACCGGTTCCTGGAGCTGCTCGCCACCCTGCGGGCCAAGGCGCCCGAGGCCGGGGTGCGCTCCAACTTCATCGTGGGCTTCCCCGGTGAGTCCGAGGCCGACCTCGCCGAGCTGGAGCGGTTCCTGAACCACGCGCGGCTGGATGCCATCGGCGTCTTCGGCTACTCCGACGAGGAGGGCACGGAGGCGGCCGGCTACGACGGCAAGCTCGACGAGGACCTCGTCGCCGAGCGGCTGGCCCGGGTCTCCCGGCTGGCCGAGGAACTCGTCTCGCAGCGGGCCGAGGAGCGGGTGGGATCCACCGTGCGCGTGCTGGTGGAGTCCGTCGGCGACGAGGAGGGCGTGTACGGCCGCGCGGCGCACCAGGCGCCGGAGACGGACGGCCAGGTGCTGCTCACGAGCGGCGAAGGCCTGAGTGTCGGTCGTATGGTCGACGCGAAGGTGGTCGGTACCGAAGGTGTCGACCTGGTGGCCGAGCCGCTGCGGGACGGGCTCGGGTGGACCGAGGAGGCGAGCAGATGACCGGAGTACCGGCATCCGCAGGAGGCTCCTCCGGCGCCCGCAGGGCCGTTCCGCAGGCGGCGGCCGGGATCGCGGCGCGGCGGGACACCGGCGCCGGCGAGCGCCGCGGTGCGGACGCCGGTCCGACCGCCGGCGGCCCCGCCGGGGCCGAGGCCACGGACGCCGCGGGCGGGGCGAGGCAGCCGCGGGGTGGCAAGATCGCCGCTGCCGCCGTCAACCAGGCGAGCGTCTGGAACGTCGCCAACCTGCTGACGATGCTCCGGCTCCTGCTGGTTCCCGCCTTCGTGGTGCTGATGCTCGGCAACGGCGGGTACGACCCGGCGTGGCGTTCGTTCGCATGGGCCGCCTTCGCCATCGCCATGATCACCGACCTGTTCGACGGGCATCTGGCGCGCACGTACAACCTGGTCACCGACTTCGGGAAGATCGCCGACCCCATCGCCGACAAGGCGATCATGGGGGCGGCGCTGATCTGCCTCTCCGCGCTGGGGGATCTGCCCTGGTGGGTGACGGGAGTCATTCTCGGCCGGGAGCTAGGCATCACCCTGCTCCGTTTCGTCGTCATCAGGTACGGCGTCATCCCGGCCAGCCGGGGCGGCAAGCTCAAGACGCTCACCCAGGGCGTGGCCGTGGGCATGTACGTGCTGGCGCTCACCGGCCCGCTGGCGACCCTCCGCTTCTGGGTGATGGCGTTGGCGGTCGTGCTGACCGTGGTCACCGGGCTGGACTATGTGAAACAGGCCATTGTGCTGCGCAGGCGCGGAATCGCCGAGCGCAGGGCGGCGTTGAAGGGCACGGAGGCGTGAGTTCCCCCGCCGCCGACGTGGTGCGACTACTGACGGTGAAGGGCGGGACGCTGGCGGTCGCGGAGTCGCTGACCGGCGGGCTGGTCGCGGCGGAGATCACCTCCGTACCCGGAGCCTCCAAGGTGTTCCGGGGGTCGGTCACCGCCTACGCCACCGAGCTGAAGCATCGGCTGCTCGGCGTCGACGCCACACTGCTGGCCGCGCGAGGAGCGGTGGATCCGCAGGTCGCCGCCCAGATGGCGGCCGGGGTGCGCAAGGCTCTGGGCGCCGACTGGGGCCTGGCGACGACCGGAGTGGCCGGCCCCGACGCCCAGGACGGGCGGCCCGTGGGGACGGTGTTCGTGGCCGTCGCCGGGCCCGTCGGAGAAGGTTCCGGTTCCGCCTCTGGCGGAAAAGTGGAGGCATTGCGGTTGAACGGCGACCGCGCGGACATTCGTATGGAGAGTGTACGGAGCGTACTCGCACTGCTCCTGAGGGAGCTTGCGGACGAACAGACCGGGAATGAGCGGGCACAGGATACGGAACAGCACGGGGGGTTTTGATGTTTGCAGCCCTGAGTGAACACGACATCGCTCCCCGCACGGCCGCGGCGCAAGGCGGTACGGTGGGGCGTGAAGGATGCGGCTACGCGGTCCGAGGAGGGAGCCACCGATGATTCTGCTCCGTCGCCTGCTGGGTGACGTGCTGCGTCGGCAGCGCCAGCGCCAGGGCCGTACTCTGCGCGAAGTCTCCTCGTCCGCCCGAGTCTCGCTCGGCTATCTCTCCGAGGTGGAGCGGGGGCAGAAGGAGGCTTCCTCCGAGCTGCTCTCCGCGATTTGCGACGCGCTGGACGTACGGATGTCCGAGCTCATGCGAGAAGTGAGCGACGAGCTCGCCCTCGCAGAGCTGGCCCGGTCTGCCGCGGCAACTCCCAGCGAAACCGTGCCCACACCGGTCCGTCCGATGCTGGGCTCCGTCTCCGTGACCGGTGTGCCACCGGAACGGGTGACGATCAAGGCGCCCGCCGAAGCGGTGGACGTCGTCGCGGCCTGAGCCCGGGACTCCGCGCCCATGCGCGGGTGGTCGGCAGGGCGCGAGAAAAGGTGTACACAGGCCCCGGCCGGGGCTTCTCCGGGAGGTCGGAAGATCCGGAGAGGCGCGGTCGGGGTTTTTCCGTACCGGCTTTCCCGTACCGGCTCTTCATGGGCGGCACATGTCCGCGGGCGACGGGGGCGGCTTCGGTGCGTTTGCCGGTCCCGGGTGCTGCGGTCATCGTGGAGGGACTGACGGGGGTGAGCCGACGGAGGTGTGGATGTACGTCGTGAAGAGCCCGCTGTCCGACGCGAACCTGCAGACCGTGTCCGAGGCCCTGCAGGGCGCGCTCGTCGACCTGGTGGACCTGGCCCTCGTGGCGAAACAGATCCACTGGAACGTGGTCGGGCCCCGCTTCCGGTCCGTGCATCTGCAGCTCGACGAGGTGGTGAGCACCGCGCGCACCCACTCCGACACCGTGGCCGAGCGCGCCGCCGCCCTGGGCGTACCACCGGACGGCCGCGCCGCGACGGTCGCCGTCGGCAGCGGGATCGGGGTGACGCCGGAGGGCTGGGTCGACGACGGCGCGGCCGTCGGCACGATCGTGGACGCCCTGGGCGCGGTGATCGCCCGGATGCGGGAGCGGATCGATGCCACGGGCGAGCCCGACCCGGTGACCCAGGACATCTTCATCCAGGTCACCGCGGAGCTCGAGAAGCAGCATTGGATGTTCCAGGCCGAGAACGGCTGAGGCCGGCGCCCGCCGCTCCCCGCTGCCCCTGGGAGCGGAACGGCCGGCCGGCGTCGCACTGGAGGTGGCGGGCCATGGCCGGGCGAATAGTGCGCTGGGGGGCCGTGCTGGGGGCAGGGGCGCTGTGGTGGTGGGCCGCCGTACGGCTGGCGCTGGTGCCCGGCGCGGGAGCGGTGGAGGGGGTGGCCGTCGCCGGTGGCTGGGGGCTGAGTCTGCTGCCGGTGCACTGTGCGCCGCAGGGGCGGGCGCAGGGAGCCCTCGCCGCCGGCCGGTGGCGGCGGGCGTGGCGAGGCGGACGCAGTGGCCGGGGCCGCATCCGGGAGGGCGGGGCGGAAGGCGGCTCGCGAGCGGGTCGGGCAGGTGACCTGTCCCGCTCGGACGGGGCGGGCGGCGGCTCCGTACCGGGGCCGGTGGGCGGGGCTACCACGGCATCGTCACGCCGCCGTTCGGGCGCAGGATCTGACCCGTCATGAAGGCCGAGGCGTCCGAGACCAGGTGCAGGACGGTGTGCGCCACGTCCTCCGGTTCACCGACCCGGCCCAACGGGGACATCCGGGCCATGATCCCTTCGGTGTGTGCCTGCGCCTCGTCGTCGTGGCGGTCGGTCATCGGGGTTCTGATCCAGCCCGGGGCGACCGTGTTGACCCGGATGCCGTACGGGCCGACCTCGGTCGCCAGGGTCCTGGTCAGCTGGACCACCGCCGCCTTGGCGGCGCCGTAGCAGAGCAGCCCGGGACCGCCGGTGTCGACCGCGCCGGAGGCCATGGTCACGATGCTGCCCCCGGTGCCGCGAGCGGTCATCAGCCGGGCCGCCGACCGGCAGGCGTGGAGGACCCCCTTGAAGTCGACGTCCAGGACCCGGTCGAGGTCCTCGTCCCGGGTCCGGAGGACCGGACTGCTGTGCATGATCCCCGCGACGGCCGCCATCGCGTCCAGCCGCTCGCAGGACGCGACGGCGCGGTCGAGGTGTGCTGCGTCGGTGACATCGAGGTGGTGGGTGTGCGCGTTGCCACCGCGCTCTCTGATCCGGGCCGCGGTCCGAGCGAGGCCCGGTGCGTCGAGGTCCGCGCAGTGCACGGTGGCACCGGCCTCGGCGAGCAGGACCGCCGTGGCGCGGCCGATGCCGGAACCGGCGCCGGTGACGAAGGCGGTGCGGCCGGTGAGGTCGTACGCCGTGACGGGCATGCGGGGACCGTACGGCGATATCTGACGGCCCGTCAATCCGTGCTGCGGGAGCGGCTCTGCCCGACGTCATGCGGCGCGGACGTGGGGCGGCGGGCGGGCGCCGGGCCCGGCTGGCAGGCGGGGCACCAGTACGTCGGGCGCTCCCGGGAGCCGTCGCCCTGCTCGGAGACCCGGATCGACGTGCTGCAGCGCAGGCAGGGGCGGGGCGCGCGGCCGTAGACGAACAGCTCCGGGGCACGGCGGCCGGTGGTGTTGCGGACCAGGCGGTCGCGGTTGGCCTCCAGCAGCCGCTTGGCCAGGGCGGGCAGCGCCTCGGCGCGCTCGGCGGACAGGTCGCCGACGGGCAGCCAGGGGGTGACGCCGAGCAGGAAGCAGAGCTCGCTCTTGTACACGTTGCCGATGCCGGCGAGGTTGCGCTGGTCGAGCAGGGCCTCGCCGACGGGGCGGGCAGGATCGGCGAGGAGATTGTCCCGTGCCCGCTCGGGATCCCAGTCGGGGCCCAGCAGGTCCGGGCCCAGATGGCCGACGACGCGCTGCTCGTCGGCGGTGCGGAGCAGTTCGAGCACCGGGAGGCGGTAACCGACGGCGGTGCGGTCGGCGGTGCCCAGGACCACACGGATCTGGTGCGCGGGGCCGCCGGTCCAGCGGCCGTCGGGTGCGAAGACCTTCCAGGAGCCGTCCATCCGCAGATGCGTGTGAAGTGTCAGGCCGCCCTCGATACGAGTGAGCAGATGCTTGCCGCGCGGGGTGATGTCATGGACCGTACGGCCGGTGAGGTCCACGGTGGCGTACTGGGGCACGCGGAAGTCGCTGCGGGTCAGCACCTTGCCCGCCAGGGCGTCGTGCAGCAGCCGCGCGGCCTGCCGGACCGAGTCTCCTTCGGGCATGGGTCCAGGGTGGCACGGCGGGCCCGGGCCGGGGTGAGGTGACCGGGAGCGCGGGCCGACCGGGGCAGGACCGTGCCCCGGCGACGATCGGATCCGGTGCTGTGGCCGCGACGGCCCGGGCCTTGCCCGGGTCAGGCCCGTATCCGCAGCCCGCGAGGCGTGGCGATGAAGCCGGCCGCTTCCAGCAGGGTGCCGAACGGGGAGGTCAGGGCGGCAGCACCGTTGACCCGCTCCACCGTGACCGTACCGAGGGAACCGGCGCGGGCCGCCGCGGCGAGCGCCTCGGTGGCCGCCTGCAGCCGGAGGTCGTCGACGGTACGGCCCTCGGGATCGGCCTGCCAGGCCAGCAGGGTCTTGCCACCGCGCTCCATGTAGAGCGCCAGCTCTCCGTCGACGAGCACCACCAGCGAGCCCGCCTTGCGACCGGGCTTGTGCCCGGCCCCGGTCGGAGGCTCGGGCCAGGCGAGGGCCGCGCCGTAGGCGTTCGCCGGGTCGGCGGCGGCCAGGACGACGGCTCGGGACCCGGGGGCCGGGCGGTGCGCACGGCGGGAGCCCGGGAGGCCGGGCGGGTAGGGGCCGGGGTCGGCCGATGCGCGGTCGTACGGGATGGGCGTGGGCCCGCCGCCGCGGGGTCCGCCGGCGCCCGGTGAGGCGAAGTCGGTGTCGAGGGCGGGGTAGGAGCCGCCGGTGGGCGCGGGGTGGGCCTGGTCGTCGGGCCAGGGGTGGCCGGCCGCCCAGGTGTCCTCGGGACTCCCTTGAGCGTGGGGGGCGCTGCCGTAGGGCCAGGTGTCGGAACCGGGGGCGTCGCCGCGAGGAGGCCAGTGGCCGGGGTCGCCCGGGCCGGTGCCGTGGGGCGTGCCGTCCCCTCCCGGACCGCCGGGGCCGGGATCCGGGGCGGGGAGGGCGTCGCCGCGCTCGCGGGCGTTGGCCACCGCGCGCAGCCGGTCCACCGCGCCGTCCATGGCGAACTGCGCCGCGCCCAGCCCCTCCACCACGTAGCCGCGCCGGGTCTGCCCGCTCTCCTCGAACGCCGACAGCACGCGGTACGTCGCCGAGAAGCCGCCCTCTACACCCTCCGCGGCGACCGCGCCGCGGGTCACCACCCCGTGCCGGTCGAGAAGGACGCGGGCCCGGGCGTGGGCGCGCACCGTGAGGTCGGCCTCCCGGTCGGGCAGCAGCGACCAGCGGCCGGCGACCGTAGGGGGACCGGTGCGGGAGGCGGGCCGGGCACCGGCCGCGAGAGCGCCGTAGCGCCCGCGCGGCACGGCGCGCCTGGCCCGGTGGGCCGTGGAGCCCGCGGTGCGCCCGGAGCCCAGGAACGAACGCAGCGGCGCCAGGGTGTCGTTGGTGAGCCGCCCGGACCAGGCCAGGTCCCACACGGCGTCGGCCAGCTGCGGATCCGTGACCTCCGGATGGGTGGTGGCACGGACCTGGTCGGCGATCTGGCGGAAGAACAGGCCGTACCCTCCGGAGAGCGCGTCCAGCACCGACTGGTGGAGCGCGGTCAGCTCCAGTGGCTGCGGCGTCGGCAGCAGCAGCGGGGCCGCGTCCGCCAGGTAGAGCGAGATCCAGCCGTCCTTGCCGGGGAGCGCACCGGCTCCCGCCCACACCACCTCGCCGGCGGCGGTCAGCTCGTCGAGCATCGTGGCGGTGTAGCCGGTCACCCGGGACGGCAGCACCAGCTTCTCCAGCGCGGAGGCCGGGACCGAGGCGCCCTGGAGCTGCTCCACGGCGCGGACCAGTCCGTCGATGCCGCGCAGGGAGTGGCCCTTGCCGAGGTGCTGCCACTGCGGCAGGAACTGGGCGAGCGCGGTCGGCGGCACCGGCTCCAGCTCGTGCCGCAGCGCGGCCAGGGAGCGGCGGCGCAGCCGGCGCAGCACGCCGGCGTCGCACCACTCCTGGCCGATGCCCGCCGGATGGAACTCCCCCTGCACGATCCGGCCGGCCGCCGACAGCCGCTGCAGCGCGCCCTCGGTCACCGCCACGCCCAGGCCGAAGCGGCCCGCCGCGGTGGCGGAGGTGAACGGGCCGTGCGTACGGGCATAGCGGGCGAGGAGGTCGCCCAAGGGGTCCTTGACCGGTTCGGTGAAGGCTTCGGGCACGCCCACCGGCAGCGCCGTGCCCAGCGCGTCGCGCAGCCGTCCGGCGTCCTCGACCGCGGCCCAGTGCTCGGCGCCCGCGATCCTGACCCGGATCGCCCGGCGGGCGCCGGCCAGCTCCCGGACCCACTGCGGCCGGGCACCGCGCTCGGACAGCTCGGCGTCCGTGAGCGGGCCGAGCAGCCGCAGTACGTCCGCGACGCCCTCGACGTCCTTGACCCGGCGGTCCTCGGCCAGCCACTGCAGCTCGCGCTCCAGCCCGGTCAGCACCTCCGCGTCGAGCAGCTCGCGCAGCTCCGCCTGCCCGAGCAGCTCGGCAAGCAGCCGGGAGTCCAGGGAGAGGGCGGCGGCGCGGCGCTCGGCGAGCGGAGAGTCACCCTCGTAGAGGAACTGGGCGACGTAACCGAACAGCAGGGACCGGGCGAACGGGGACGGCTCCGGCGTGGTCACCTCGACCAGGCGCACCCGGCGGGCCTCCAGATCGCCCATCAGCTCGACCAGTCCCGGCACGTCGAAGACGTCCTGGAGGCACTCGCGGACCGCCTCGAGAACGATCGGGAACGAGCCGTACTCGCTCGCCACCTCCAGCAGCTGCGCGGCCCGCTGCCGCTGCTGCCACAGCGGGGTGCGCCGGCCGGGGTTGCGGCGCGGCAGCAGCAGAGCCCGGGCGGCGCACTCGCGGAAGCGGGAGGCGAACAGGGCCGATCCGCCCACCTGGTCGGTGACGACCTGGTCGACCTCCCCCTTGTCGAAGACGACGTCGGCCGCGCCGACCGGGGCCTGGTCCGCGTCGTACTCCGTGCCCGTCCTCGCCGGTGCCTGGTCGAGGAGGTCCAGGCCCATCAGGTCGGCGTCGGGCAGCCGCAGCACTATGCCGTCGTCGGCGTGCATCACCTGGGCGTCCATGCCGTACCGCTCGGACAGGCGGGCGCCGAGGGCGAGGGCCCAGGGGGCGTGCACCTGGGCGCCGAACGGGGAGTGCACCACGACCCGCCAGTCGCCCAGCTCGTCCCGGAAGCGCTCCACGACGATGGTGCGGTCGTCGGGGATGTGGCCGCAGGCCTCGCGCTGCTCGTCGAGGTATCCCAGGACGTTGTCCGCGGCCCGGGCGTCCAGCCCGGCGGCGAGCAGGCGGAGCCGGGCGTCGTCCTTCGGCAGGGCGCCGACCTCGCGCAGGAACGTGCCCAGGGCTCGCCCCAGCTCCAGGGGGCGGCCGAGCTGGTCGCCCTTCCAGAACGGCAGCCTGCCCGGCACGCCCGGCGCGGGGGAGACCAGGACCCGGTCGCGGGTGATGTCCTCGATCCGCCAGGAACTGGTGCCGAGCGTGAACACGTCCCCGACCCGGGACTCGTACACCATCTCCTCGTCCAGCTCGCCGACCCGGCCGCCGCCCTTCTTCGGGTCGGCGCCGGCGAGGAAGACGCCGAACAGTCCGCGGTCGGGGATGGTGCCGCCGGAGGTGACCGCGAGCCGCTGGGCGCCGGGCCTGCCGGTGACCGTGCCGGCGATGCGGTCCCACACCACGCGCGGGCGCAGCTCGGCGAAGGCGTCGGACGGATAGCGGCCCGCGAGCATGTCCAGGACCGCGGTGAACGCCGACTCCGGGAGGGAGGCGAAGGGCGCCGCCCGCCGTACCGCGGCGAGCAGGTCGTCGACCTGCCAGGTGTCCAGGGCCGTCATCGCGACGAGCTGCTGGGCCAGGACGTCGAGCGGGTTGGCCGGGACCCGCAGGGACTCGATGGCGCCGGTGCGCATCCGCTCGGTGACCACGGCCGCCTGGACCAGATCGCCCCGGTACTTCGGGAAGACCACGCCGGTGGAGACCGCGCCGACCTGGTGGCCGGCCCGGCCGACGCGCTGGAGGCCGGAGGCGACCGAGGGCGGGGACTCCACCTGGACCACGAGGTCGACCGCGCCCATGTCGATGCCCAGCTCCAGACTGGAGGTGGCGACCACTGCGGGCAGTCGGCCCGCCTTGAGGTCCTCCTCGACCAGGGCCCGCTGCTCCTTGGAGACGGAGCCGTGGTGGGCACGGGCGATGACGGCGGGGGCGCCCTGCGCTGCTCCGCTGCTGCCCATGAGCTCGGCCGGGGAGTGGTGCTCGTCCAGGGGCTCTCCGGTGGCGCGTTCGTACGCGATCTCGTTGAGCCGGTTGCACAGGCGCTCGGCGAGGCGGCGGGAGTTGGCGAAGACGATCGTGGAGCGGTGGGCCTGGACGAGGTCGGTGATCCGCTCCTCGACGTGCGGCCAGATCGAGGGACGGTCCGCGCCGTCGTTGCCGTCCGCGACCGGGGAGCCGCCCAGCTCCCCCAGATCCTCGACGGGGACCACCACGGACAGGTCGAACTCCTTGCCCGAGGCCGGCTGGACGATCTCCACCTTGCGGCGCGGGGAGAGGAAGCGGGCGACCTCGTCGACCGGGCGCACCGTCGCGGAGAGGCCGATCCGGCGGGCGGGCCGGGGGAGCAGCTCGTCGAGCCGCTCCAGGGTGAGCGCGAGGTGGGCGCCGCGCTTGGTGCCGGCGACCGCGTGCACCTCGTCGAGGATCACCGTCTCCACGCCGGTCAGCGCGTCGCGCGTGGCCGACGTGAGCATGAGGAACAGGGACTCCGGCGTGGTGATCAGGATGTCCGGGGGGCGGGTGGACAGCGCGCGGCGCTCGGCCGCCGGGGTGTCGCCGGAGCGAATGCCGACCTTGACCTCCGGCTCGGGCAGGCCCAGGCGGACGGATTCCTGACGGATGCCGGTCAGCGGGCTGCGGAGATTGCGCTCGACGTCGACGGCGAGAGCCTTGAGCGGCGAGACGTAGAGCACCCGGCAGCGCTTCCTGGGGTCTGCGGGCGGCGGAGTGGAGGTCAGCTGGTCCAGCGCGGCGAGGAAGGCGGCCAGGGTCTTGCCGGAACCGGTGGGGGCGACGACCAGCACGTCCGAGCCCTCGGCGATGGCGTGCCAGGCGCCTGCCTGCGCGGCGGTGGGCGCGGGGAAGGCACCGGCGAACCAGCCGCGGGTCGCGGGGGAGAAGCCGTCCAGGGCTCGGTGTGCGGAGCTGACCATGGATCCATCGTGCACCCGGGCACTGACAATCGAGGGCGGCGCGGGGCCCTGGAGACCCCGGGCTCGGGGACGCCACCGGTTCGTGTGTCCCGGGCCGTCACGGAGAATGGAGGCATGGGAAGCGGGGAACGGGCACGGCACTGGCAGTACGCGGAGCTGCCCGGTGTCGATCTGCTGCGTGCCCGGTACATACGCAAGACGTTCGTGCGGCACACGCACGAGCACTTCGTCATCGCCGCCATCGCGGACGGGGTGGAGGTCTTCCACCACGGCGGCGGTGACCAGTACGCGGGGGCCGGGGCGCTGGCGCTGGTTAACCCGGACACCCCGCACACCGGGCGCGCGGGGGTGCCGGAGGGCTGGCGGTACGGCGCCGTCTATCCGTCGCCCGAGGTGGTGGCGGGCATCGCCGCCGAGACCACCGCGCTGCGGGGGACGCCCGGGTTCGTCCGGCCGGTGCTCGACGACCCGTACACCGTCGAGCTGGTGCACCGGGTGCTGCGGGCCGCCGACGAGGGCAACGCGCTTGCGGCGGACACGCTGCTGCGGGTCGCCGTGACGAGACTGCTCCGGTTGAACGGGGGAACGCTGCCGCGGCGGCAGGTGCGGACGGCGGGGGCGCGGATCGCGGCCCGCGCGCGGGCCCTGCTGGAGGAGCGGATGGCCGAGCCGCCGAGCCTGGAGCGGCTGGCCGCTGATCTCGGGACCGGCCCGTTCGCCCTGCTGCGGGCGTTCCGGGAGGCCTACGGGATGCCGCCGCACACCTGGCTGACCGACGCGCGGGTGCGCCGAGTGCGCGGGCTGCTCGACGCGGGGGTCACGCCGGCGGAGGCCGCCCTGACGGTGGGGTTCACGGACCAGCCGCATCTGAACCGGCACTTCACCCGGATCGTGGGCGTTCCTCCCGGGGCCTACCAGCGGGAACGCAACGACATGCCGAGCGGCGGCGCAAGAACGTACAAGACGCGCGGCTGACGCCGGCCGTAGCGTCGCGCACGTGGCAGAACAGACAGCAGTTCCCGTGGACGCGGGTGCAGGACGTGAGGGAGGCAGGCCGGACGCCGCCGTCGTGCGGGACGCCCTGGGGGTGGGCGTCGCCGTGGGGCTGTCCGGGTTCGCCTTCGGGGTGACGTCCGCGGGCAGCGGACTCACGCTGCTGCAGACATGCGCGCTCAGCCTTCTGGTGTTCACCGGGGCGTCCCAGTTCGCGCTCGTGGGGGCACTCGCCGCCGGCGGGAACCCGCTCACGGCCGCCGCCGGAGCTTTCTTCCTCGGCGTGCGCAACGCCTTCTACGGGCTGCGGCTGTCGCAGCTGCTCGCGCTCCCGCGCGCGGTACGGCCGTTCGCCGCGCAATGGGTGATCGACGAGACGACGGCCGTGGCGCTGGCGCAGCCGACCCGGCGCAGTGCCCGGATCGGGTTCGCCGTCACCGGGATCACCCTGTACGTGCTCTGGAATCTGACCACGCTGCTCGGCGCGCTGGGCGCCGAGGCCATCGGGGACACCGACGCCTGGGGGCTCGACGCGGCCGGGCCCGCCGTCTTCCTCGCACTGCTCGCACCGATGCTGAGCAGCACCGTCGAGCGGGCGGTCGCCGGTCTCGCCGTGCTGCTGGGGCTCGGCCTCCTGCCCGTGCTTCCGGCCGGGATTCCGGTGCTGGTGGCCGCGCTCGCCGCTCCGGTCGTGCTGTGGGCCCGGGGCCGCCGGGTTGGGGAGGAGGAGCGGTGAACATCTGGATCGCGATCGGTGTGACCGTGCTCGGCTGCTACGCCGTCAAGCTGGCCGGGCTGCTCGTCCCCGCGGGCGCCCTGGAGAAGCCGCTGGTCAAGCGGCTGGCGGCGTTGCTGCCGGTGGCGCTGCTGGCGGCGCTCACGGCCCAGCAGACCTTCGCCGACGGGCAGGCGCTGGTACTCGACGCGCGGGCCGCCGGGCTGGCGGCCGCGGCCGTGGCCCTGGTGCTGCGCGCCCCGTTCCTGCTCGTCGTCGCGGCGGCCGTCCTGGTGACCGCGGGGGTGCGGGCCCTGGGCGGGTGAGCCACCTTGCACGCGGCCGGCGGTCTCAGGACGGCGGTCGGCCGTACGCGCTGAGGGTGCGCAGCGCGTCGAGGGTCACCATGGAGCGCGCCTCGAGGGCGGGTGCCGGGGCCCAGTGGCGCCACCGCACGGGCCAGCCGCCGTCCTGCTGCTGCTCGGCGGCCAGGTGGTCCAGGGAACGGGCCATCTCGTCGTCGGTGAACCACGCGCGCGCGAGGGAGTGCGGTGCGGGCGCGAAGTCGTACGGGAAGTGGTGCTCGCCGGGGGCGTAGCCGGGCGCGACCGGGTAGGCGGCGCGGTCGTCCGGGTCCAGCACCGCCAGGCGCTGCTCGCGCACCAGGAGGCCCAGCCGGCCGGCCGCCGCCTGCGCGCGCGTGCGGTCGGGTACGGAATCCAGGAAGGCCACCGCGGCCTCGATCTCGTACGGGTGCGAGATCTGCAGCGACTCGACCGCCTGCCAGCAGAAGTCGGTGGCCCGGAAGAGCCAGGCGTGCCACACGTCGTTGCGGTGCAGCAGGCCGGCCACCGGGCCGGTGGTCAGCAGCGCGCCGGGCGGGTCGTCGACGACCGGGACGAAGGGCGCCGCCGGGTAGCCGCGCTGCGCTGGGTGGACCGCGGGCAGGGCACCCTCCGGGGTGGAGACGGCCGTCAGATACCGGCACATGCGTTCCACGCGCTGCCCGCCGCAGCGGTCCACGGCGTCCAGGACCTGCAGGGCGTGCGCGGTGTGCAGCGGCTGGCTGACCGGGCCGCGCAGGTCGGGCTCGAGGGCGTGACCGTACCCGCCGTCGCCGTTGCGGTAGGCGTCCAGTGCGGTCACCACCGGGTCGGCGCCGCCGTCCCGGAAGTGGTGGGCGAACAGACGTTGCTCCAGCACGCGCGCGGTGAGCCAGACGAACCGTTCGGCCCGCGCGAGCAGGGAGTGCGCCGGGGGCGTCGAGGGGGACGGGGCAGCTCCGGTATCGGCCATGCGTCAGACCGTAGGGCGGAAAGCGGTCCCGCCAGGTGGTCCCGGCCGAGGCACACCCCGGGGGCGGGATACTGGGGTCATGCGGTTGACGGTCTTCTGGCAGCGGATGGCGGACCACTTCGGTCCGGGCTACGCCGACACCTTCGCGCGCGACCATGTGATGTCGCAGCTCGGCGGGCGGACGGTGCACGAGGCCCTGGACGCGGGGTGGGACACCAAGGATGTGTGGCGCGTGGTGTGCTCGGTCATGAACGTGCCACAGGAAAAGCGCTGATGAGCCGCGGAGACCTCGGGACGGCGTCCGGCTGTCGGCGGCGTGGGCGACACTGGGTCCGTGGCATCCACTGAGGAGACCGGGCAGGCAGCCCCGCAGACATCCCCGTCCGACCCGACGCCGCCCGCCCGGCCCCCGGCCGCGGGCACCGCCGGGCCGAACAGGCGCATGCCGCGCTGGCTGCCGCGCGCCATGGTGCTCGCCCTCACGCTCTACGCAGTGTTCCAGCTGGGCAGCTGGGCCTTCCACCAGCTCACCGGTCTGCTGATCAACATCCTCATCGCGTTCTTCCTGGCGCTGGCGATCGAGCCCGCGGTCAGCTGGATGGCCGGGCGCGGCATGCGCCGGGGGCTGGCCACCTTCCTCGTCTTCCTCGCGGTGGTGATCGCCGCGGCCGGGTTCGTCACCTTGCTCGGGTCCATGCTCGCGGGCCAGATCGTCAAGATGGTCGAGGACTTCCCGCAGTACCTCGACTCCGTGATCAACTGGATCAACGCCCACTTCCGCACCGAGCTGAGACGGGTGGACATCCAGGAGGGCCTGCTCCGCTCCGACTGGCTGCGCGACTACGTGCAGAACAGCGCGACCGGCGTCCTGGACGTGTCCGCCCAGGTTCTCGGGGGGCTCTTCCAGCTGCTGACGGTCATGCTGTTCTCGTTCTACTTCGCCGCGGACGGCCCCCGGCTGCGGCGCGGGCTGTGTTCGGTACTGCCGCCCGCCCGGCAGGCCGAGGTGCTGCGCGCGTGGGAGATCGCCGTGAACAAGACCGGCGGGTATCTGTACTCGCGCGGTCTGATGGCGCTGGTCTCCGGCATCGCGCACTACGTCCTGCTGGAGATCCTCGGGGTGCCCTACGCCCCGGCGCTCGCCGTCTGGGTGGGTCTGGTGTCGCAGTTCATCCCGACCATCGGCACCTATCTCGCAGGCGCGCTGCCCATGCTGATCGCCTTCACCGTCGACCCCTGGTACGCGCTGTGGGTGCTGGGTTTCGTGGTGGTCTACCAGCAGTTCGAGAACTACGTGCTACAGCCCAAGCTGACGGCCAGGACCGTGGACATCCACCCCGCGGTCGCGTTCGGCTCGGTGGTCGCCGGCACCGCCCTCCTGGGCGCCGTCGGCGCGCTGATCGCCATTCCCGCGGTGGCCACGCTGCAGGCGTTCCTGGGGGCGTATGTCAGGCGGTACGACGTCACCGACGACCCGCGGGTCCACGGGCACCGGGAACGGGGACGGGCCCGCAGCCCGCTCGCGCGCGTGAGAGGACTGTGGGACCAGCGGACCGAGACGGCCCGGACCGCGACGGGGAGCCCGGCGGACGCCGAATCTCCCGCGGTCGCCGAACCGTCCGCAGGCTCTGCGCCGGCCCGTTCCTGACCCGAGCCGACCCGAGGCCGGTTCGAGCCGGTTCGAGCCGGTTCGAGGCAGGTCCATGTGCTCCCGAGGGCCCGTCCGCGGCGGTGACGGCCGCCCAGGACGGGCCCGGCGTACGCTCGGAAGTGCCGTGCGGTGCGCTTGACACGAAAATCGAACATCCATTCTCATGGAGGCTCCGGCGACGCTCGAGAAGGGTGATTCGGCAGAGTTTCGACAGAGATGTGCCCGAGTTGTCCACAGGCCGGACCCGCGTCGGGGCGCATTGTCAGTGGCAGGCGTTAGCGTCTTTGACGTGAAGCGATCGACTCAAGCAAACCGGGTGGAACCCATGGCAGGAACCGACCGCGAGAAGGCCCTGGACGCCGCACTCGCACAGATTGAACGGCAGTTCGGCAAGGGCGCGGTCATGCGCATGGGCGAGCGGTCGAAGGAGCCCATCGAGGTCATCTCGACCGGTTCGACCGCGCTCGACGTGGCCCTCGGCGTCGGTGGCCTCCCGCGCGGCCGTGTCGTGGAGATCTACGGCCCCGAGTCCTCGGGTAAGACGACCCTGACCCTGCACGCGGTGGCGAACGCGCAGAAGGCCGGTGGCCAGGTCGCGTTCGTCGACGCCGAGCACGCTCTCGACCCCGAGTACGCGAAGAAGCTCGGTGTCGACGTCGACAACCTGATCCTGTCCCAGCCGGACAACGGCGAGCAGGCCCTGGAGATCACGGACATGCTGGTCCGCTCCGGCGCCCTCGACCTCATCGTCATCGACTCCGTCGCCGCGCTCGTGCCGCGCGCGGAGATCGAGGGCGAGATGGGCGACAGCCACGTCGGCCTGCAGGCCCGGCTGATGAGCCAGGCCCTGCGGAAGATCACCAGCGCGCTCAACCAGTCCAAGACCACCGCGATCTTCATCAACCAGCTCCGCGAGAAGATCGGCGTGATGTTCGGCTCCCCGGAGACCACGACCGGTGGTCGAGCGCTGAAGTTCTACGCCTCCGTGCGCATCGACATCCGCCGCATCGAGACGCTGAAGGACGGCACGGAGGCGGTCGGCAACCGCACCCGGTGCAAGGTCGTGAAGAACAAGGTCGCGCCGCCCTTCAAGCAGGCCGAGTTCGACATCCTCTACGGCCAGGGCATCAGCCGCGAGGGCGGCCTGATCGACATGGGCGTGGAGCACGGCTTCGTCCGCAAGGCCGGCGCCTGGTACACGTACGAGGGCGACCAGCTCGGCCAGGGCAAGGAGAACGCCCGCAACTTCCTGAAGGACAACCCCGACCTCGCCAACGAGATCGAGAAGAAGATCAAGGAGAAGCTGGGCGTCGGTGTGCGCCCCGAGGAGTCGGGCACGCCGGGCGCGGACGCCTCGGCATCCGGCCCCGCGGCCGAGACCGCGACGGTGCCCGCCCCCGCACCGGCCAAGGCCACCAAGTCCAAGGCCGCCGCAGCCAAGAGCTGACCCGTGACACGACGAACCGACTGGGCCGAGTACGCCTACCTGGACGCCGCCGCGCATGAACGGCGCCGGGACGGACCGGGCGCCGCGGGCCTCGCCGGGGAGGGCGGCGACGGGTACGGCGGGGACCCCGCGACGGCCGGCGAGACGGGTGACGGAACACAGAGTGGGCCGCGGAAGCCGGAGTCGGACAGCGTCCCCGCGGGGTACGGCGGCAGCCGACCCCGCGGCACGGGCGGCTCGCGCGGGCGCCGCGGCCGTGGCCGCGGCCGGACACCCGCTGAGGACGGAGGTACCACTTCCTCGTCGAGGGCCGAGAAGGGGGAGCCTCCGCGGGACCCGGTCGAGCAGGCACGGGCGATCTGCCTGCGCCTGCTCACCGGGACCCCGCGCACCCGCCGACAGCTCGAGGACGCCCTGCGCAAACGACAGATCCCGGACGACGCCGCCGAAGAGGTGCTCTCCCGGCTCGAGGAGGTCGGCCTGATCGACGACGGCGCCTTCGCCGACGCCTGGGTGGAGTCCCGGCACCACGGCCGCGGACTGGCCCGGCGAGCGCTCGCCCAGGAGCTGCGCACCAAGGGCGTCGACCCGGCCACCATCGACGCGGCCGTCTCCCAGCTCGACTCCCAGCAGGAGGAAACGACCGCCCGCGAGCTCGTCGACCGGAAGCTGCGCTCCACCCGCGGCCTCGACCGCGACAAGCGCCTCCGCCGCCTCGCGGGCATGCTGGCCCGCAAGGGGTACCCCGAGGGCCTGGCGCTGCGGGTGGTCCGGCAGGCGCTGGAGGAAGAGGGCGAGGACACCGACTTCCTCGACGAAGGGGCCTGACGCCGGTCGGCGTCCACGACGTCCCCTTGTCCTCTTCGGGAGGCGGAAGGCCCGGTCCCGTCGAGGTTTGCCCGGGAGGGCCCGGTCTCGTCGATGTCTGCTCGGGAGGGACCTGCCGCGTCGACGTTCGTACGGGGAGGGCCCGGAGTCGTCGAGGCTTTGACCGGGAGTGGGCCAGCCCCGTCGGCGCTCCCACGGCATCACTGCACCACCGGTTCCACCGGCAGCCCGGCCGCCCGCCAGGCCTGGAAGCCACCGGCCAGATCGGTGGCCCGGTACAGCCCCAGCCGGTGCAGGGACTCCGCCGCCAGGCTGGAGGCGTAGCCCTCGTTGCAGATCACGACGGTCCGCAGGTCGTGGCAGGTGGCCTCGGGGTGGCGGTGGCTCCCCGAGGGATCCAGCCGCCACTCCAACTCGTTGCGCTCGATCACCAGCGCGCCGGGGATCAGCCCGTCCCGCTCGCGCAGTGCGGCGTACCGGATGTCCACCAGCAGCGCCGACCCGGCCCGGGCGGCCTCGAAGGCCGCGTGCGGCTCGATCCGCTCGTAGCTCCGGCGCACCCGCTCCAGAAGCGCGTCGATGCCGATCGGCTCGTTCACTGCCAGTCCTCCGGCCGCTCGACCTGCTCCAGCCGCAGCACCAGCCCGGTGCGGCTGTACCGGCGGATACGCGGCAGTGGCGGGTGGTAGGCGTGCACCGAGACGGCATGCCGGTCGGGGGACTCGTTGAGCACCTCGTGCACATGGTGCCGGCCGAACGCGCGGCCCTGTCCGGCCGGGAGCCGCCGCTCCCGGTCCACACCGTCGGTGAGTTCCAGTGTCCGCCAGCCGTCGGTGGGCAGCCGGGCGGCGAGCGAGAACTCCGTCAGTTCGCCCGCGGCGGTCACGAAGGCGCCCACGGAGTCGGCGTGGTCGTGCCAGCCGGTGCCCGTGCCGGGCGGCCAGCCGATCAGCCAGGCCTCACTGCCGGCCGGTCCCGCCAGCCGGACCCAGGTACGGCCCTGGGGATCGAGCGGCAGCGACGCGACGAGCGTGCTGTCAGCGGCCGTACGTCGCGCGAAGTCGAGGAGCTCGGCCTGCGTCGGCGCAGCACCGACGACAGCCGGAGAAGAGACAGCCGGAGAAGAGGGAAGGGAGCCGGACACGGATACCGTCCTGAGGAAGTGCGTTCGCGAGGACGCGCACCGGCTGTGAGAGCGCGGGAAGCGGCGCGCGCATGAAGGAAAGTGACGCGAGTTCAGCAGGACGGACGACACACACAGCCTGCATAGCGGAGCAGGTCCATATGGACCCTTCGCCACAGGCGTACAGCGGTGTCGGTCACGCTCCGGAGTACACCATGGGGGTACAGCCCGGTCAACTCACCCCAACCCTGGCCGCCGCCTTCTCCGGTCCGCCCAGAACGGTCTCGGCCGCCTCGTACAGATCGGCGGGCCGGACCCCGCCCAGTGCCGTGACCAGGTGGCCGTCGGGCCGCACCAGCAGCACGGTGTGCGCGGCGGCGCCCGGGTAGTGCTCGGCGACGAGCAGTTCGGCACGGTACGGCAGCGCCGTCACCGCCGCCGCCAGCCGCGGCATGATGCCGGCGCTCACCCAGTGCTTGCGCTCCCATACCCCGGTACCCGGCGCGATCAGCACCACCAGCAGCGCCCCGCGTCCGAGCCGGTCGCGCAGCCGGACGAAGGTGCCGTCCTCCGCAGTGACCCGGACGTCCGTGACGAGCGCACCGGGTGCCGTGTCCACGGGCACCTCACCGCCGAGGCGCGGGGGCGCGAGCGGCGAATCGGCGTACGCCCCCGGCGCACCCAGCGCCCCACGCCCCAGATGGCCGTCGGTGAGCAGAGAATCATGGCCACGGGAGGCACCGAGAACGTACGAGCGCAGTCCCCCGCCGCCGCGCAGCAGCGGCAACACCTGGTCGGCGGCGCGCAGCCGGCCGGCGACGGTCGTGCGCCGCTCCGTCTGGTAGCTGTCGAGCAGCGCCTCGTGCGGCCCGTGGTGCCAGGCCAGGGCCAGCTTCCAGGCGAGGTTGTCGGCGTCCCGCAGCCCTTCGTCGAGCCCCTGCGTGCCCAGCGCACCGAGCAGATGCGCCGAGTCCCCTGCCAGGAAGACGCGCCCCGCCCGCCAGCGACGGGCCAGCCGGTGGTGGACGGTGTGCACACCGGTGTCGAGCAGCTCGTACGACGGCGCCTCCCCGCCGCCCCAGCCGGACAGGGTCTCCCGGATCCGGTCCACCAGCAGCTCCGGCGTGACCAGGTCCTTGCCCGGCGGCAGCAGCCAGTCCAGCCGCCACACGCCGTCGGGCAGCGGACGAGCGGTGATCTCCCCGGCCGACGGGCCCGATGAGCGCCACGGCGGCAGCCGGTGCAGCAACGCCTCCTCGGTCCAGGGCAGTTCGGTGCGCAGGGCGGCGACGGCATGCCGCTCCACCGCCGTACGACCGGGGAAACGGATGTCCTGGAGCTTGCGGACGGTCGAGCGGGGGCCGTCGCACCCGACCAGGAAGCTGCCGCGCCACCAGGTGCCCTGCGGTCCGCGGGTGTGGGCGGTGACGCCCGAGGGCTCCTGCTCGACGGCGTCCAGGCGGCTGTCCGTCGCGATCCGTACCAACGGCTGGTCGGCCAGCGCGGCGCGCAGGGCACCGGTCAGCACATGCTGGGTGATGTGCAGGGGTGCGGGTCCGGTGTCGAACGTGACCTCACGCATCACCTGCCTGCGCCGCATGGACCGCCATCCGGCCCAACGGAATCCCGCCTCCGCGAGCGGCTGTCCGGTCAGGCGTTCGGTCAGGGCGATGGTGTCGTGGTGCAGGACGACGGTGCGGGCGGGGCGCGGTTCGTCCTTGCCCTGGCCCTCGTCCAGGACCACACAGGGCACCTCCTGGCGCGCCAGCGCCAGGGCGAGCGTCAGCCCCACGGGCCCCGCTCCGACGATGATCACCGGGTCCACGGCGCGGCGCCCCCTGCCTGCGGCGGTGTCACGGGGGACGTGGGTGAACAGAGAGTTGGGGCAGGGTGCACGATCACAGAACGTATGCAACCCATTGCCGCTGCTTGCGTCAAGTGACGGAGGCAGCGGCGATCACGCCGCTGCCTCCATGATGGTCATACGAATTGACTGGGGCTCAGACGGTTCAGGCAGCGCCGCCCGCGCCGGTCGCGGCGGTGCCCCCGGTGCCCGCGTCGTCCGCCTTCAGCACCGCCCCCGTCGACTTCTTGCCCTGCCGCAGCCGGCGCTCCAGCCAGCTCGCGAAGGTCGTGAGGGCGAAGTTCAGCGCGATGAAGATCACGGCCACGACGGTGAAGCTGGCGATGGTGTTGGCGCCGTAGTAGCCGCTCATCGTGCTGGCCGAGGAGAGCAGTTCGGAGAAGGTGAGGACCGCGCCGCCGAGGGCGGTGTCCTTCACGATCACGACCATCTGGCTGACGATGGCAGGGAGCATCACGGTGACCGCCTGCGGCAGCAGGATCAGGCGCATCGTCTGGTTCTTGCGCAGACCGACCGCCATCGCCGCCTCGGACTGGCCCTTGGGCAGCGCCAGGATGCCGGCGCGCACGATTTCCGCGAGAACGGAGGCGTTGTACAGCACCAGGCCCGTGACGACCGCGTACAGCGGGCGGTCGTCGGAGCCGACGCTGGTGTACTCGGCGTACAGCGCCAGACCGAAGATCATCAGGACCAGCACGGGGATGGCCCGGAAGAACTCGACCACGATCCCGGCCGGGACGCGGACCCAGGCGTGGTCCGACAGCCGGGCGATGCCGAGGGCGGCACCGAGAGGCAGCGCGATGATCATCGCGAGCGCAGCGGCGGTCAGGGTGTTCTTCAGGCCCGGCCAGATGTAGGTGGTCCAGGGCTCGCTGCTGGTGAAGAACATCTCCCACTTGGCCCACTCGAGCTGGCCCTTCTCCTCGAGTGTGCTGAACACCCACCACAGCAGGGCTGCGAGGGCGACCACGAAGACCGCCGTGAAGACGATGTTGCGCCGCTTGGCCCGGGGGCCCTGGGCGTCGTACAGAACGGAGCTCATCGCTTCACCGCCACCTTCTTGCCCACCCAGCCGAGGATCAGGCCGGTCGGCAGCGTCAGAACCACGAAACCGAACGCGATGACCGCGGAGATCAGCAGCAGCTGCGCCTCGTTCTCGATCATCTCCTTCATCAGCAGGGCCGCCTCGGCGACACCGATGGCGGCGGCCACCGTGGTGTTCTTGGTGAGCGCGATCAGCACGTTCGCGAGCGGACCGACCGAGGAGCGGAACGCCTGGGGCAGCACCACGAGGCTCAGCACCTGGCTGAAGCTGAGGCCGATCGCGCGGGCCGCCTCCGCCTGCCCGACCGGCACCGTGTTGATGCCGGAGCGGAGCGCCTCGCACACGAAGGCCGAGGTGTAGAGGATCAGGCCGAGGACCGCGAGCCGGAAGTTGATCGTCTCGAAGTCCTCCGCACCGAGACTGACGCCCAGTGACTGGTTCAGGCCCAGTGACGTGAACAGGATGATCACGGTCAGCGGGATGTTCCGCACGATGTTCACGTACGCGGTCCCGAAACCGCGCATCAGCGGCACCGGGCCGACACGCATGGCGGCCAGCAGGGTGCCCCAGATCAGGGAGCCGACGGCGGAGAGCACAGTGAGCTGCACCGTCGTCCAGAACGCCCCCAGCAGGTCGTAATCCTCAAGAAAGTCGAACACGATCTCCCGCGATTCCGCGTGTAGGGATGCCTGCCCCGGCGCGCCGCCCCTGGCCCGGGGCGGCGCACCCCGTCAGGCGTTGCCTCAGCTCTTGATGTCGCCGATCTTCGGCGCGGGCTCGTTCTGGTAGTTGGCCGGACCGAAGTTGTCCTTCACGGCCTGGTCCCACGCACCGTCGGCGACCATGGCCTCCAGCGCCTCGTTGATCTTCGCCTTGAGGTCGCTGCCCTTCTTCACGCCGATGCCGTAGTTCTCGTTGGTCATCTTGAAGCCGGCGAGCTTGAACTTGCCCTCGAACTGCTTCTGCGCGGCGTAGCCGGCCAGGATCGAGTCGTCCGTGGTCAGCGCGTCGATGGCGCCGTTCTCCAGACCGCCCAGGCAGGCCGAGTACGTCGGGTAGTTCTGCAGGTTGGCCTTGAGGCCCAGCTTGTCGTTGACGTTCTGCGCCGAGGTGGAGCCGGTCACCGAGCAGAGGTTCTTGCCGTTGAGGTCCTCGGGCTTCTTGATCGAGTCGTCGTCGGCGCTGATCAGCACGTCCTGGTGGGCGAGCAGGTACGGGCCGGCGAAGTCGACCTTCTCCTCGCGCTTGGGGGTGATCGAGTAGGTCGCGGCGATGAAGTCGACGTCACCGCGCTGCAGCATCGTCTCGCGGTCGGCGCTCTTCGACTCCTTCCACTCGATCTGGTCCTCGCTGTAGCCGAGCTTCTCGGCGACGTACGTGGCGACGTCCACGTCGAAGCCCTCGTAGCCCTGCGGGGTCTTCTGGCCGAGACCCGGCTGGTCGAACTTGATACCGACGGTGATCTTCTTGTCGCCGGAGGAGCCGCTGTCGCCGTCGTCGCCGGAACCGCACGCGGTGGCGGTCAGGGCGAGAGCGAACACGGTGGCCGAGGCCGCGGTGACCTTGCGGAGCTTCATGGTGAACATCCTTTGGCTGTGATCGGACGATCGGACGGAACGACCGCCGGGACGGGCAGGCCGTCGGGGCGGAGGGACCGCCGGTACGGACGAACCGTCGCGGCGGGCGGACCCGGGGGGCCGGGCAGACCGTCGGGACGGGCGGGCCGTCAACGGGTGACGCAGGCCGTCCGGGGACGGACCGGCGACGTCAGTGGTGCAGGATCTTCGACAGGAAGTCCTTGGCGCGGTCGCTGCGCGGGTTGCTGAAGAACTGGTCCGGGGTGGCTTCCTCGACGATCCGGCCGTCCGCCATGAAGACCACGCGGTTGGCGGCCGACCGGGCGAAACCCATCTCGTGGGTGACGACGATCATCGTCATGCCGTCCCGGGCGAGCTGCTGCATGACCTCCAGCACCTCGTTGATCATCTCGGGGTCGAGCGCGGAGGTCGGCTCGTCGAAGAGCATGACCTTCGGGTCCATGGCCAGCGCCCGCGCGATCGCGACACGCTGCTGCTGGCCGCCGGAGAGCTGGGCGGGGTACTTGTCCGCCTGCGCGCCCACGCCGACCCGGTCGAGCAGCCGGCGGGCCTTCTCCTCGGCCTCCTTCTTGTCGGCCTTGCGGACCTTGACCTGGCCCAGCGTCACGTTCTCCAGCACCGTCTTGTGCGCGAAGAGATTGAAGGACTGGAAGACCATGCCGACGTCGGCGCGGAGCCGGGCCAGTTCCTTGCCCTCCTGGGGCAGCGGCCTGCCGTCGATCGTGATCGAACCGGAGTCGATCGTCTCCAGGCGGTTGATGGTGCGGCACAGCGTGGACTTACCGGACCCGGAGGGCCCGATGACCACGACCACCTCGCCGCGGGCGATCGTCAGATCGATGTCCTGGAGTACGTGCAACGCGCCGAAGTGCTTGTTGACGCTCTTCAGGACGACCAGATCGCCGGTCGCGGCCACGTCTTCCTTGGCCACCGATACTTCGGTCATCGCTCTTGGGCTCCGTCCTCCTCGGTTTCGGAGGACAGTAGTGAGCCACGACGACCTGCGTCATTACATCTGAGGGGAATCTGAGCATCACGATCCGGTAGCAATCGGACACGCGTCGTAGCACTTCGGAGCCGGTGCATATCGGCCGGATAACTTCGGGCGGTCCGTGGCCGGAACCCCCTTGACTCTGTCACCGTCCATCGGCGTGACTGCACAGGATGCACACGCGCGCGTGCACATGCGCGGGTTCACCCACCTGTGTAGCGACCTTGATCGTACGGCCGATGAACCGAAGGGGGCTCGGATGAGACTGCTGCTCGTCGAGGACGACAACCACGTCGCGGCGGCGCTGTCCGCGGTCCTGGCCCGGCACGGCTTCGACGTCACCCACGCGCGCAGCGGCGAGGAGGCGCTGCAGGCGCTGGTCCCCGAGGGCAGCGGCTTCGGCGTGGTGCTGCTCGACCTCGGCCTGCCCGACCAGGACGGATACGAGGTCTGCGGCAAGATCCGCAAGCGCACCAGCATTCCGGTGATCATGGTCACCGCCCGCTCCGACGTGCGCTCCCGCATCCACGGCCTGCACCTCGGCGCCGACGACTACGTGGTCAAGCCGTACGACACCGGGGAGCTGCTCGCCCGGATCCACGCCGTCAGCCGGCGCACTTCCCAGGAGGAGACCGCCGCACCCGCCGACACCGGCCTAAGGCTGGGCCCGGTCCATATCGAACTGCCGACGCGCCAGGTCAGCGTGGACGGTTCGGTCGTCCAACTGACCCGCAAGGAGTTCGATCTGCTCGCCCTGCTCGCCCAGCGCCCCGGGGTGGTCTTCCGCCGGGAGCAGATCATCAGCGAGGTCTGGCGGACCAGCTGGGAGGGCACAGGCCGCACCCTGGAGGTGCACGTCGCCTCCCTGCGCGCCAAGCTGCGTATGCCCGCGCTGATCGAGACCGTTCGCGGCGTGGGCTACCGGCTCGTCGCGCCCACTTCCTAGCGGGCCCGGGTGCGCACACGACTGCTTCCGCTGCTCATCGTGCTGATGGCGGCCGTCCTGCTCGCGCTCGGCATCCCGCTCGGGGTCAGCGTCGCCCGGGCCGAGCAGCAGAAGGTCGTCGTCGACCGGATCGACGACACCGCCCGCTTCGCCGCCCTCGCACAGTTCGTCACCGACGTCGTCGACGCCCCCTACGGATCCCGCACCGCACCGACCGAGCGCCTGGAGACGCTGCAGAGCGAGCTGACGAGCTACTACGAGGTCTACGACATCCGGGCGGGGGTCTTCTACCGCAACGACATCCCCATGGCCAACGCGCCCACGACCTGGTTCCTCCCTCAGGAGGGCGATGTGCGCTCGGCCTTCGACGAGGCGCTGCTCAGCCGACGCAGCCACGACCCGCGGCAGGTGTGGCCCTGGGAGGAGGGACGGATCGTGGTCGCCTCGCCGGTCATCCGGGACGGGGACGTCGTCGCCGTGGTGGTCACCGACTCGCCCACCGACTCGATGCGGTCCCGCACCCTGCGCGGATGGCTGCTCATCGGAGCCGGCGAACTGGCAGCGATGCTGCTGGCCGTCGGCGCGGCCCTGCGGCTGACCGGCTGGGTGCTGCGTCCCGTCCGAGTCCTGGACGCGACCACCCACGACATCGCCACCGGACGCCACAAGTCCCGGGTCGCGGCGGCCGGCGGGCCGCCGGAGCTGCGTCGCCTGGCCAAGTCGTTCAACGAGATGGCGGACCACGTCGAGGACGTGCTGGAGCAGCAGCGTGCCTTCGTCGCCGACGCCTCCCACCAGCTGCGCAACCCTCTCTCCGCCCTGCTGCTCCGCATCGAGCTGCTCGCCCTGGAGCTGCCCGAGGGCAACGAGGAGATCGCCTCGGTCCAGGCCGAGGGAAAACGCCTGGCCCGCGTCCTGGACGACCTGCTCGACCTGGCGCTGGCCGAGCACGCCGAGCCCGACCTCCAGGTCACCGACATCGGCGCGCTGACCGCCGAACGCGTCGCGGCCTGGGCGCCGACCGCCGAGGCCAAGGGCGTACGGCTGGCCGGGGAGTGCCCGCCGACCACGGCGTGGGCCGACCCGGTGGCCCTGTCCAGTGCGCTGGACGCGGTCATCGACAACGCGGTCAAGTTCACGCCGGAGGGGGAGTGCGTGCGGGTCGAGGTGGGCTCGCGCGGCGCCGACTCGACCGTCGTCGTCACCGACAACGGGCCGGGTCTCGCCGACGACGAGCTCGCCCGCGTCGGCGACCGCTTCTGGCGCAGCGGCCGGCACCAGAACGTCAAGGGCTCCGGCCTCGGGCTGTCCATCTGCCGGGCGCTGCTGTCCGTGAGCGGCGGCAGCATGGCGTACGACCACCATGAGCCGCACGGGCTGAAGGTGACGGTGACCGTGCCGCGGACGCCGCCCCAGGTCGACGGACCGGTCTCAGGTTGAGCGGCTTCAGGGCTTGACGGACCGGCCTCAGGTTGAGCGGCTTCAGGGCTTGACGGACCGGTAGTAGCTCCGGGCGCCCTCGTGGAGCTGGAGCGGGTCGGTGTAGATCGCCGTGCGCAGGTCGACCAGCTGGGCGGAGTGGACGTGGGCGCCGATGCCGTCCCGGCTCTCGAGCACCGTCCGGGTCAGCCACTCGGCGAGCCGCGGATCCAGGTCGTCCCGGGTCACGAGGAGGTTGGACACCGCCATCGTCGGCACCGCGGAACCGTTCTGCACCGTGGGGTAGGCCGACTCCGGCATGCTGGTCGCACGGTAGTAGCGGGTGGCGCCGCCCTGGTCGTGCAGCTCGGCGACGCGTTCCTCGCCGATCGGCACGAACCGGAACGCGGAGGTCTCCGCAACCTGCTTCAGCCCGTCGGTCGGCAGACCCCCGGACCAGAAGAACGCGTCGAGCTCCTCCCCGAGCCGCTCCGGGCCGGTGTCGATGCCGTCCGACCGGGGCGTGATGTCCTTGTCCGGGTCGATGCCCACCGTCCTCAGCAGCCGGGTGGCGATCAGCCGCACGCCCGAGTTCGGCAGCCCTATGGCCACCCGCTTGCCCCGCAGATCGGCGAGCGAGTGGACGTCCGAGTCCACCGGGACGACGAGCTGCACGTAGTCGTCGTACAGCCGGGCCACTCCGCGCAGCCGGTCGGCGGCCGGAAGCTCCTGGATCTTGTACGTCTCCACCGCGTCGGCCGCCGCGATGGTGACGTCGGCCTTTCCCGACGCCAGCCGCTCGAGGTTCTCCTGGGAACCCGCGCTGGGCTCCAGCCGGACCTTCAGCCCGGGCATGTCCTTGGCGAGCCGGTCGCGCAGCAGCTCCCCGTACTCGTGATACACACCCGCGCGCGTGCCGGTACTGAACGTGATCGTCCCCCTGGGCGGCTCCTCGCCCAGGGGCAGCAGCCACCAGAGCAGCAGCCCCAGGGCGACGACGGCCGCCGCCGCGGCCTGCACGGCCCGGCGTCCGCCGATACGGGGGAGCGTCCTGGACATGGGCGCGATCCTGCCAGCCCGAGTCGCCGCTGACCAGGGCCGGGCTCACAGGAGGCGGTGGGCGTGCCGGTGCGGGCGGCTAGGGTCGGCGCATGAGTTCCACCTCCGCCGCAGGCTCCGTCCCCGCCTCGAGCCCCGCTTCTGCCTCAGGCTCGGCTTCTGTCTCAGGCTCCGCCTCTCCCTCGGGCTCGGCTTCTCCCACGCCCACTGCCTCTGGCGTACGCTCTGCCTCCGCCGCCTCGCCCGCCGGCCTGGTCCGTGCCTTCCACCTCGCCTTCGGCCTGGACGCCCGCAGCGCGCCCGCCGAGGTCCCGCCGGAGCTGGCCGCGCACCGCGGCGAGCTGCTCGCGGAGGAGGCGGCGGAGGTCGCGGAGGTATCGGTCGAGGGACCGCTGGACCGGCTGGCGCACGAACTCGCAGACGTGGTGTACGTCGCCTATGGCACCGCGCTCGTGCACGGCATCGACCTCGACGCGGTGATCGCGGAGATCCACCGCGCCAACATGTCCAAGCTGGGCCCCGACGGCAGCATCGCCCGCAGAGCCGACGGCAAGGTCCTCAAGGGGGAGCACTACCGCGCCCCGGACGTGGCGGCCGTGCTCCGTCGGCAGGGGTGGACACCGGGTGGGGGCGGCTGAGGCAGCCACCCGGCGTCGGCCTGCCGGGTTCCGGGGTCCGGGTTCCTGGGGCCCTGGGGTTCCGGGGTTCCCGGGTCCTGGGGTTCTAGGGTCCCCCCTGGTCCCGGATTCCCGGATTCCCGGGGCACCGGGTCCACCCGCGCCGGTCGTGCCGTCGGAGTCCCCGCCCATCCGGCAGCCGCGGACTCCGGCCACCACCGGTCCGGCAGCCGCCGACTCCGGCCACCACCGGTCCGGCAGCCGAGACCCCGGCCACCACCGGTCCGGCCTGCGCCTCAGTCGCCCACCGACGCCTCCGCCCCCGTAGCCCGCGGGGTGCCTGCGGCGGTGTCCGGGCCGCGGCCGGGGTCGGGCCTGCGCCTGGCGGACAGCCGCATGGCCAGGGGCTCGGTGTAGCGGGCGGTCAGCGGACCGAGGACCACCAGGATCAGGACGTACGCGGTGGCCAGCGGGCCCAGCGACGGCTCGATGCCCGCCGACACCGCGAGCCCGGCGATCACGATCGAGAACTCGCCGCGCGCCACCAGCGCACCGCCCGCCCGCCAGCGGCCCTTCACGGAGATACCGGCGCGCCGCGCCGCCCAGTACCCGGTGGCGATCTTCGTCAGCGCGGTGAGGGCGGCCAGCGCCAGTGCAGGCAGCAGCACCGGTGGGATGCTCGCCGGATCGGTGTGCAGCCCGAAGAAGACGAAGAAGACCGCGGCGAACAGGTCCCGCAGCGGACTCAGCAGCGTGTGCGCACCCTCGGCGACCTCCCCGGAGAGGGCGATGCCCACCAGGAACGCACCGACCGCGGCCGACACCTGCAGCTGCTGCGCCACGCCCGCGACCAGGATCGTCAGGCCCAGCACCACCAGCAGCAGCTTCTCCGGATCGTCGCTGGAGACGAACCGCGAGATGACCCGCCCGTAGCGCACCGCCAGGAACAGCACCAGCCCCGCCGCCCCGAGCGCGATCGTCAGCGTGATGCTGCCGGTCATCAGACCCACCCCGGCCACCAGCGCCGTCACGATGGGCAGATACACCGCCATCGCCAGGTCCTCCAGGACCAGCACGCTGAGGATGACCGGGGTCTCCCGGTTGCCGATCCGGCCGAGATCGCCGAGCACCTTGGCGATGACGCCGGACGACGAGATCCAGGTGACCCCGGCCAGCACCACGGCGGCCACCGGCCCCCAGCCCAGCAGCAGCGCCGCCGCGGCCCCCGGCAGGGCGTTGAGCGCGCAGTCGACGAGGCCCGCCGGATAGTGCGCCTTGAGGTTGGTGACGAGGTCGCCGGCCGTGTACTCCAGGCCCAGCATCAGCAGCAGCAGGATGACGCCGATCTCGGCACCGGTCGCGATGAACTCCTCGCTCGCGCCCAGCGGCAGCAGCCCGCCCTCCCCGAAGGCCAGACCGGCGAGCAGATACAGCGGGATCGGGGAGAGCCGGAAACGGCCGGCGAACCGGCCGAGGAGTCCGAGCCCGAGAATGATGGACCCGAACTCGATGAGCAGAACCGCGGAGTGCACCGGCTCACTCCCGCCCGAGTATCGCCGCCGCGGCGTCGACGCCCTCGCGGGTGCCGATCACGATCAGCGTGTCACCGCCCGACAGCCGGAAGTCCGGCGCGGGGGACGGGATCGCCTCTGCCCGGCGCAGCACTGCCACCACGGACGCGCCGGTCTCCGTGCGCATCCGGGTATCGCCGAGCACCCGGCCGTTCCAGTGCGAGGTCCCGGAGACCTCGATCCGCTCGGCCACCAGGCCCAGCTGTGTGGTGGACAGCAGACTGGGGCTGTGGTGGGACGGCTGGAGCGCGTCTATCAGCGCGCCCGCCTCGGCGCCGGTGAGCCGCAGCGAGTGGGCGCAGGAGTCGGGGTCGTCCGCCCGGTACAGGTTCACGGTGCGGGCGCCGTCCCGGTGCGCGACGACCGACAGATGCCGGTGTTCCCGGGTGACGAGGTCGTACTGCACCCCGATTCCCGGCAGCGGCGTCGACCTCAGGCGTGGAGCGGACACGTCTCTTCTCCTCGTTCGTCCCATACATCATCCTGCGCCCGGGGCCCGCTCGTCACGTGCCCGCGGCCCGGCCATGCTGTCATCCGCCTGTACGGCGGGGGCACGGGCGTGGCGATTCGGTGTCCTCGGCACCACGGCCGGCGCCGGAGCGGACCCGGACCGGGCACTGGCCGGACTCATACGGGTCACCTGCTGGCTCCCCACGGGGCACTCGGCGCCCCCCACGGGGCACTCGGCCGGCCCCCCACGGGGCACTCGGCCGCCCCCCCCGGGGCACTCGCCGGACCGCCCACCCTGGAGGGCATGACCGGCAGGGGGGACCGGATCCCCGCCGCGGACGTTCACGGACCCAGGAGCTACGGCTGGTCCGCCACGGCTGGTCCCAGGGATTCCTCACCCGTGCGCACGAGCGCGCACACGGCATACCCACGCAGGATGCGGGCGTGGGAGAAGCCCCTCAGGCTCCGGGCGATGCGTCGTCAGCAGAGGGCACGGGCACGACGCTGCCTGCTGCGTTGCAGCGCACGGTCCAAGGCGTCCCGTAGCCCGCTTCATAGACCCGTACGTCGACGTCAGGGGGCTGCTTCCCGCCGGGCACCCGTGCATTGGCGACGGTGCAGATGATCTGGCTGAGGCCGAGGCCACCCCCGGTCATGTCCGCCACGCGCACCGGGAGGTGCAGATCCACTGCGCCGTCGGCGGCCTGCGCGGTCAGCCTCCCACGGAGCGGGGGCACCTCGCTGACCAGGCCGCGGGCGCGTTCGGCCTGGTCCGGGCCCTTCAGGAGTTGGTCGAGTGCCTGCTGGGGAGTGGTGGGAGCCGCGACTTCACGGGCGACGGACTCGAGGCCGTATGGGCTGACGAAGTAGAGCTGGGCGTAGTGGGTCTCGAATCCGGGCTGCCGAAGACCGGAGGCCGGGGCGCCGGCCTGGACAGGCCCGGTGGAACCGATGCCGCAGCCGGCGGACACGGCCGCCGACAGCGCGGCCAGGCACGCGAGTCCACGCCTCGTCACCAGTCCTCCTCTGGGGCGGCGTACGGGAGGGTGATGGTGAACACTGCCCCGCCGCCAGGGAGGTTGGCGGCGGTCAAGGTTCCGCGGTGCAGCCGGACGTTCTCCCTCGCGATGGCCAGGCCGAGGCCGCTGCCCGCCGAGCGGGTGCGGGCGGTGTCCGCCTTGTAGAAGCGGTCGAAGACGTGTGGCAGGACGGCGTCGGGGATGCCGGGGCCGCGGTCGGTGACCTCGATCACAAGGGAGTGCTGCGTGGACGTCGCCCGCGTCGTGACAGGTGCGGCGCCGTGGCGCAGGGCGTTGCCGATCAGGTTGGCGAGGACGACATCGATGCGGCGCGCGTCGATGCGGATGCGCAGGTCGTCGTCCGGGAGCTCGGTGACGACCTCCTCCGGTTCGCGCCAACCGCGCAGCTGGAGCGTCTTGCGGATCACGGTGTGCAGGCTGACGTCGTCCAGGTGCGGCATCGCCGCGCCCGCGTCGAAGCGGGAGATCTCCACGAGGTCCTCGACCAGGCCGACGAGCTTGCGGGTCTCGTCGCTGATGAGGAGGACGGCCTCGGCGGTGTCCACAGGCAGCTTGCTGGAGCGGGCGTCCTGGTCGAGGGCATCGGTGACGGCGGCCATCGCGGCGAGCGGGGTACGCAGCTCGTGCGAGACGTCGGCGGCGAAACGGCGGGCGTTCGCCTCCATGCGGCGCAGCTCGGCGTCGTCCCGCTCCAGCGTGGCTGCCATGGTGTTGAACGTGACGGTCAGCGCCGCGAGTTCGTCCTTGCCGACGACGTCCAGGCGGGTGTCCAGGGCACCGGAAGTGATCCTCTCGGCTGCCGAACGCAGTTGTCGAGCGGGACGCAGCACCCGGCGGGCCGCGAACAGTGCGGGCACGACAGCGAAGGCCAGCGCGGGGACGGCGCCCGCCCATGCCGCCGCGATCAGCGCGGAGATGTCGGCCCGTTCGCCGTCCAGGGAGAGGTCGGCGTAGACGACGAGACCCGACGGTCTGGCCGCCCCCTTGCCGTGGTCGGTGTAGTTGACCGGCATGGCGATGAGCAGTCGGGGCCCGTCGCCGTGGGCCACACGCTCGTAGAAGGCGGTGCTGTGGTTCCTCGCCGTCGCGTCGCGCAGGGCGGCGCTGACGCCGCCCGCGGTGCCGACGAGTGGCCCGCCGTCGCGGGAGACGGCCGTGTGCCAGCCGCGCGAGCCCGCGGCGCGATCGAGTTGGCGGGCGAAGAGGCGCAGGTCGTCGTCGGTGGGGTCGGCCGGAAGATTGGGCGCCAGTGAGCTGACCTGGAGACGCAGATCACGGACGGCGCTGTTCTGGGTGCGGTCCAGGATCGTGCCGCGGGCCTGGCGGAAGGTGAGCGCGGCGGTGATCAGCGCGCTGAGCGCGGCGACGAGGAGGAAGGCGACGACCAGACGCGGGCGCAGACCGCGTGGGAGCGTGACCTTCATGCGGGCAGCGGGCCGAAGCGGTAGCCGAAGCCGCGCACCGTCTGGACGTACACGGGCTTGCGCTGGTCCTCCTCGATCTTGGCGCGCAGCCGCATCACGCACGCGTCGACCAGGCGCAAGTCCCCGTAGTAGCTGTGTTCCCAGATGTCCTCCAGGAGCTGCTGGCGGCTGAAGGTCCGCTCCGGGGCGGCGCTGAGGAAGAGCAGGAGCTTCAACTCGGAGGGGGCGAGGGTGAGTTCCTCACCGTTCTTCCGGACGATGAGCGCGTCGCGGTCGATCTCCAGAGCGCCCATCCTGGTCCGCCCGGCGCCCGTGTCGGGCTGGGACGGGGCCACACGGCGCAGCACCGCGCGCATCCGGGCCTCGATGAGGGCGGCACTGGCAGGCTTGACGACGTAGTCGTCGGCGCCCGCCTCCAAGCCGATCACGACATCGATGTCGTCGCCTCGCGCGGAGAGAATCACGACGGGCACCTGGCTGGTCTCCCGGATGTGGCGGCACACCTCCAGCCCGCTCACGCCCGGCAGCATGAGGTCGAGGAGCACGAGGTCGGGCTTGAAGGCGGCCAGTGCCTCCATGCCGTCCTCGCCGGTGCCGACTGCCTCGGTGGCATGCCCGTTGCGGGTCAGTCCCAGGACGACACCGCGGCGCACGGCCGGATCGTCCTCGATCAACAGGACGCGGGTCATGTACGGGGTCCCTTCCGGCGGTGCGTACGCGTCGTTCGGCGTCGGGGCGGGGCGCCCACTCTACGGGCCCGTGCCCGGCCTGCGCGGGTCACCGCAACCGGTCGACGTCGACGGTGCCCGCCCCCGGCACCGGTTCGGGCACCGTCGCCCACAGCACCGCACCGAGAAGGGCCACTGCGGCCACGGCGATCGGGCCGCGCCCGCCACGCGCCCATCCGGCCCGGAACCGCACCGGGTCCTCGACGAACAGCTTCGTCAGCGCCGCGGCGATCAGCGACACCCCGACGGCGACGGCGGTCCCGCCCCAGTCGCCGAGCCCGGAGAGCCGGGGCAGCAACAGCAGGTAGACCGGCCAGTGCCACAGATACAGGGCGTACGACAGCCCGCCCAGGCCACGCGGCAGGCGACCGCCCACCATCCGCGCCACCCAGGTGCCCGGCACCTGAGCCAGCAGCACGACCAGTACGGCCGCCGTCAGGGAGTGCAGGAACAGACCGCCCTGGAAGAGCAGCGGCGTGTGCGCACCGTCGGTCACCGCCCACGCCACCGCGAGACCGCACGCCGCAGCCAGGCACACGAGGCCGGCCACACGGCGCGGGACGCGACGAGCCTGATTCCGTACCGGTGCGGTGGCCACGAGCGCACCGAGCAGCAGGGCGCCGGCGCGGGTGTCGGTGCCCTCGTAGGCGCGCGTGGTGTCCACGGCCGCCCCGAGCGAGACGGTCAGGGCGAGGGAGACCAGGGCCCCCGTCCCCGCGAGCCCGGCCACGATCCGCTCGCCGAACCGCCCTCGGGCCGCCACGGCCACCACCAGCGGCCAGGCCAGGTAGAACTGCCACTCCACGCCGATGCTCCACAGGTGGGCGAAGACCCGGGTGTCGGAGGCGTTCCAGTAGCCGATCCGTTCGGTGATGTAGTGCCAGTTGACCGCCTGTGCCCCGACCCAGGGCAAGTCGGCGAGGGCGAAGCGCAGTTGAGCCGAGGTGCCCCACGCCCACGTCGTTGCCACCGTCACGACCACCACGCAGACGAAGGCGGGCAGCAGGCGCCGAGCACGGCGGACCCAGAAGCCGACCGGGTCCACCCGGTCGCGGGCGGCCCGCCCCGCCGCCGTGTCCTCGCCGAGCAGCAGCCCGGTGATCAGGAACCCGGAGAGCACGAAGAACAGGTCGACCCCGAGGAACCCGCCGCTCAGATGCCCGGCGTGGAAGAGCAGCACGGCTGCGACCGCGAAGCCGCGCAGCCCGTCGAGAGCGGCGATGTGCGCACGGCCCGCCTCGCCGGCGCGCGCTGCACGTTGCGCTCCCTTCGGCCTGCGACGGCGCACTGACCCGGACGTGGGGGGCTCGGGGGGAGGGGGAACCATCGTGCCGCCCGTCCCTCAGCCCTCGCACTTGAGCATGCCGTACCGTTCGGAACCGGTCCACGCGCCGTCGGCCCACTCGTCCACGGGCGCCGGAGTGAAGCCCTCCTGCTTGCCCAGCTCATCGGTGAACCACTTGGCGAAGGCGGCTGCGCCCTGCTGGCAGTTGTGGATGCCGTCCGGGGCGCGCTGTGCCTTGTCCGCCGTGGCGTCGGTGCCCCACACCTGCGAGGAGTCGAGGAACAGAGCTGTGCCGCCGTGTTCTCCGGCGACCTTCTCGGCCGCTGCGGGAGCGGTACGCATCTGGGCCTCGTGCTCTTTGTAGAACCCGTCGATCTTGATGGGCGGTGCTGCCACGAACACGACCTCGGCGCCGGCGTCCTCGGCCGTGGCGACGAGCTTCTCGTAGGCGGCGCGCTGCTGGTCACGGCTGCCCCAGTCGTACGTGGTGACCTGGTAGGCGATCACGGTCGGGGCGAACGCCTCGACGTGCTCGGCCAGCTGCTTCCAGGTGTCCCTGGAGATCATCTGCGTGATCTTCTCGCCGCTGTCGACGATGGTGCCGCCGCCGTCGGACGACGCGTCCTTGAACCGCACGCCGCTCGCCCTCAGCGCCGCGCCCAGGGCAGGGGCCTCGGCGCCCGCGACGGAGTCGCCCAGCCACAGCACCTTCGTACGGGTGCTCGCAGTCGCCCCGCTCCCGTCCCCGTCCCCGTCCCCGTCCCCGGCACCGGGCTCCTGCCGGCCGCAGCCGACCAAGGTGAGGCCGAGCACGGCGGCAGCGGCCACGGCGCTGAGGGCGAGACGGGACGGGCGGCGGTACGCCGAACCGAAACGAACCTTGTTGTCGCTGTTCATGCCTTCAGCACAACAGCCCGGAGGCCCCGAACCGGCCGCCGTCATCGTTTGCTCATCATCCGGGCAACGAGCGCTCATGAGGCGCCCCCCGGGACATCGAGCATGAGTCGCCGCCCGGGACATCGAGCATGAGTCGCCGCCCGGGACATGGAGGCCAGGCAGGGCCCCTGAGCACGGCATGGTGCCGGGAATGTCGACCCGCGGCCGCCGAACCCGGCCGGCGTGGCCCGGCCGACCGCCGGTGACGCGCGTCCGCACGGCCCGCGTCGATCACACGCTGCCGCGCATGGGGCCGCCAGGGCCGCAGGGATGTCCTCGGCCGCGTGGACATCCGCCCGGAAAGCCGCACGCAACCGACCCGCATGAGCTGGAAGAAGCCGTGTGCAGCTCCGGCGGGCGCTCCGGACCGGCGGCACCGGGGCCACAGGCCCGGGAGGCCGGCGCCGGGCGGCCCAGAGGAAGGAATCGTGGTGCAGCGCCCTGCGGGACCCGCGCGCCCTCACCGTCTCCACCAGGACAAACCCCCGTCGCCGTTCGATGCAGACCGCGTGGCCCACGGCGATTCATCGCCGGCCAAGGGTCTCCCCGCGGTGAGCACGGGACGGGGTCCTGCAGCCAGCGCCTACCCTTGAGCCATGACCAGCAGCAGCGACCGGAGCCCGGCAGTGAACGTTCGATCATCCAGGACCTATGAAATTCGCACCTACGGGTGCCAGATGAACGTCCACGACTCCGAGCGGTTGGCCGGCCTGCTGGAGGACGCGGGGTACGTCCGGGCCTCCGAGGGCGCCGAGGGCGCGGCCGACGTCGTCGTCTTCAACACCTGCGCGGTCCGGGAGAACGCCGACAACAAGCTGTACGGCAACCTGGGCCACCTCGCCCCGCAGAAGGCGAGCAGGCCCGGCATGCAGATCGCGGTCGGCGGCTGCCTGGCGCAGAAGGACCGCGACACCATCGTCAAGCGCGCCCCCTGGGTCGACGTCGTCTTCGGCACCCACAACATCGGAAAGCTGCCGGTGCTGCTGGAGCGCGCCCGCGTGCAGGAGGAGGCGCAGGTCGAGATCGCGGAGTCGCTGGAGGCGTTCCCGTCCACGCTCCCGACGCGGCGCGAGAGCGCGTACGCGGCCTGGGTCTCCATCTCCGTCGGCTGCAACAACACCTGCACCTTCTGCATCGTCCCGGCGCTGCGCGGCAAGGAGAAGGACCGCCGCCCCGGCGACATCCTCGCCGAGGTCGAGGCGCTGGTCGCCGAGGGAGTCTCGGAGATCACCCTGCTCGGGCAGAACGTCAACGCCTACGGCTCCGACATCGGCGACCGCGAGGCGTTCAGCAAGCTGCTGCGTGCCTGCGGGACGATCGAGGGGCTGGAGCGGGTGCGCTTCACCTCCCCGCATCCGCGGGACTTCACCGACGACGTGATCTCCGCCATGGCCGAGACACCGAACGTGATGCCGCAGCTGCACATGCCGCTGCAGTCCGGCTCCGACCCGGTCCTGAAGGCGATGCGCCGCTCCTACCGCCAGGAGCGCTACCTGGGGATCATCGAGAAGGTCCGTGCCGCCATCCCGCACGCGGCGATCACCACGGACATCATCGTCGGCTTCCCCGGTGAGACCGAGGAGGACTTCGAGCAGACCCTCCACGTGGTCCGCGAGGCCCGTTTCGCCCAGGCGTTCACCTTCCAGTACTCCAAGCGGCCCGGCACCCCGGCCGCGGAGTTGGACGGCCAGATCCCCAAGGCGGTCGTCCAGGAGCGCTACGAGCGGCTGGTCGCCCTCCAGGAGGAGATCTCCTGGGAGGAGAACAAGCAGCAGGTCGGCCGCACGCTGGAGCTGATGGTCGCCGAGGGCGAGGGCCGCAAGGACGGCACCACCCACCGGCTGTCCGGCCGTGCCCCGGACAACCGTCTGGTGCACTTCACCAAGCCGGAGCAGGAGGTCCGCCCCGGTGACGTGGTGACGGTCGAGGTCACCTATGCCGCCCCGCACCACCTCCTCGCCGAGGGAGAGGTGCTGGAGGTGCGTCGCACGCGCGCGGGCGACGCCTGGGAGAAGCGCAACGCGACCGAGCAGGCGAAGCCTGCCGGCGTGATGCTGGGACTGCCGAAGATCGGCGCCCCCGAGCCGGTCCCGGTGGCCGCGGCGAGCGGCTGCGGCTGCGACTGACGCGGCCCGTCGGGACCGGCGCCCAGAACCCGGTGGGCGATGGGCGGGCGGCCGGTCCGGTGAGCGCCGGGCCGCCCAACCGGTGCCGGTGCCGGTCGGTGGCCGTTCGGGGTTACGCTGCCGATCATGCTCGTCGCCGCCGCAGTCTGCCCCTGCCCGCCCCTCCTTGTGGCCGAGGTCGCCGCGGGCGCCGCACCCGAACTGGCCGCCGCGCGCGCCGCGTGCACGGACGCGCTCGGCGTGCTCGCCGCCGCCCGGCCCGACCGGCTCGTGGTCGTCGGCCCCGGGAACGGGAGCGGCCCCGAGCCGTTCCCGGAGGGCACCCGGGGCTCGTTCCACGGTTTCGGCGTGGACCTGGACGTCCGGCTGGGCGCGGACCGGGGCACCGGCGCCGGACCGGCCCTGCCGTACGGCCTCGCGGTGGGCGCCTGGCTGCTGGAGCGCACCGGCTGGGCCGACGCCCCGCTCGAAGGGCTGGCCGTGGGCGAGGAGGCCTCGCCGGAGCGCTGCGCCGGCCTCGGAAGGGACCTCGCCACCCGGGCCGACCGGGTGGCGCTGCTGGTACTGGGCGACGGCAGCGCGTGCCGCACGCTGAAGGCGCCCGGCTACCTCGACGAGCGGGCCGCGGCCTTCGACGCCGGTGCCGCGCAGGCCCTGGGGACGGCCGACGCACGCGCCCTCGAGGCGCTGGACGCCGACCTGGCGCGAGAGCTGAAGGTGACGGGACGGGCGCCCTGGCAGGTCCTCGCGGGCGCGTCGGCCGGGGGGACCGCACGCGACGGAGCCCTGCTGTACGAGGACGCCCCCTATGGGGTGGGTTACATGGTGGCCACCTGGTCGTAGACGACGGCCCCCCGGTCCGCGGCACGCGTGCCGGGCAAAGGGCTCCTGCACGGCCCGGGCACGCGACGGCACAGGCACAAAGGGCCCGGCTCCAGCCCCTGCACTCGTCCGTGTCCCCGCTCGCGCGCGCGTCCCGCGTGGCCCGTGTTCGCGGGCTCTTCGGGCGTGGTTTCTGCTCGTGTGTGGGTGCGGCGTGGTCCTTGCTGATGGGCGCTTCGGGCGTGGCTCCTGCCCGTGGGCTCGTACGGTGCAGCCCTCAACACGGTGGAGCCCTCGCTCATAGCGCGTCCGGCCGGGGGCACCGCTCGTACGGGGAGTCGCGCGGGCCACGGTCGTGAGGCGGCCCCGTCCTGTTGCGTCGTGCGGGGCGGCCCCCTCCGTACGAGCGTGGGCCGGCCGCATCCGTACGAGCGTGGGCCGGCCGCATCCGTACGAGCGTGGGCCGGCCCCCGGCGTCGGGCAGCGGTCCTCCGGCTCCGGCGCACGGCAGCCGCCCGGGCCGTACGTCCAGCGGGGCGGAACGCACCACCCCGCACCGATACGCGGACACCCGGATACCAGGACGCGCGGATACGCGGATACACGGATACGCGGATACGCACACGCCGACGGCGGACGGCCGGGGCGTGCTCTCCCCGGCCGTCCGCCGTAGCCGTCGGGCAGGTGCGTCACCACCCGCGCCGGATGGCCGCTCCGGTCAGGAGGCCGGCGGCGGGCTGCCCGGCGTTGTCGTACCCGGTGTGCCCTCGCCGCCCTGATCACCGGAGCGGTCGTCCTTGTGCGCGAGGCGGTCCATGGCGTCCTTGGCCTTGCCCGTACCGGACTGGATCCGGTCGCTGTACTTGCCCTTGGTCTTCTGGTCGACGGTCTTGGCCATCTTGTCGAGACCACGGTCGATCTTGTCCCCGTGCTCTCGCGCGAGGCCCGAGACCTTGCCCTTCGCGGGGCCCAGCTTGGCCTTCAAGTTGTTCACGAGACCCATGGTTCACCTTCCCTCGCGGGTGGTTACGAGCGGGCGCCCTCACCGGCCGCGCTGTCGACGGCCGCCCCGGCGGACTGCTGCTTGGGGATCCCGACGCCGTCGCCCTCGGTCTCGGTCTCCGCGGCCCCGGCAGGCTGCTCCGGCTCCGCCTTCTGCGCAGCCTCCGCACCGCCGGTGTCCTCCGGATCCTTGGCCCCGGCCGAGTCCTCCGGCGTGGACTCGGGAGCCGGCGCGCCGGTCCGCTCCTCGGCGGCCGGTGCCTCCTCCGTGGCCTTCGACCTCCGAAGAAGCCGTGCAAAAACGCCCATATCAACTCCATACGGTACTCGTGCGGGCGAATTCCCGCGTTGCCCGGTGCGTCCGATTGCGCCACCCCGGGCACACCGCCTCGGTCTGCGCAGGCGGAAACCTCGCAACGGGCAACGACCCCGCCCCCGCGCCGTCACGTAACTCGTTCGAGCGCACGCCGCGAGGTTTGCGAGACTGGTGCGGTGAGCAGCGCAGCCCCCGAACCCCGAGTCATCGCCGTCGTCGGCCCCACCGCGGCCGGAAAGTCCGATCTGGGAGTCTGTCTGGCTCAGCAGCTCGGCGGCGAGATCGTCAACGCCGATTCCATGCAGCTGTACCGGGGGATGGACATCGGCACCGCCAAGCTGACGCCCGAGGAGCGCGGCGGGGTCCCGCATCATCTGCTGGACATCTGGGACGTGACCGTCACCGCCTCCGTCGCCGAGTACCAGCGCCTGGCCCGGGCGAAGATCGACGCGCTGCTGGCCGCCGGACGCTGGCCGATCCTGGTGGGCGGCTCGGGGCTCTATGTCCGCGGAGCCGTCGACAACCTGGAGTTCCCCGGCACCGACCCCGAGGTCCGGGCCCGGCTCGAGGAGGAGCTCACGCTGCGCGGCTCCGGGGCGCTGCACGCGCGCCTCGCCGCCGCCGACCCGGAGGCGGGGCGGGCCATCCTGCCCAGCAACGGCCGCCGGATCGTCCGGGCGCTCGAAGTGATCGAGATCACCGGGCGGCCCTTCACCGCCAACCTCCCCGGGCACGACTCCGTGTACGACACCCTCCAGATCGGCGTCGACGTCTCCCGACCCGAGCTGGACGACCGGATCGCGCGCCGGGTCGACCGGATGTGGGAGGCCGGTCTGGTGGAGGAAGTGCGCGCACTGCAGGCGCAGGGCTTGCGCGAGGGGCGTACGGCGTCGCGCGCGCTGGGCTACCAGCAGGTGCTCGCGGCACTCGCCGGCGAATGCACGCTCCAGGAGGCCCGGGACGAGACCGTGCGTGCCACCAAACGCTTCGCGCGCCGTCAGGATTCATGGTTCAGGCGCGATCCACGGGTGCACTGGTTGAGTGGGGCCGAGACGGATCTCACGGAACTTCCGCGGCTGGCTCTGTCGTTGGTCGAACGACCGGTTACAGCCTGATCACGTCATGGCATCGGGACGCTCCGGCCGTCATCGCGGCCTCCGGCGCCGTGCCATCATCAAGCTTCGATCGACCAAGTGGAGTCCAAGTTGGGAGGGCGCGTGGCGATGGAGGCCGGCCCTCGCGACACCGCAGCGAGCACCGAGCACGTCACCGCCGACGGCGGGGAACCGCAGCCGGACGAGACCGGGCTGAGCCCGGACGGGCCGGACGCGCCCGAGTCCGAGGAGATGTACGCGGGCGGCGGCGAGGTCGACGAGGTCGAGCTGCGCCCGCAGCGGCGGCTGCGGATCTGGCAGCTCGCCCCCATCGTGTCGCTTGCTGCGGTCGGCTCGCTGATGTTCGCCTTCCCGCTCGCCTTCGACTTCGGCGACAGCGGCGCCGTGATCGCGATGCTGGGCCTGCTGATCTGCTCGTGCGCCGCGGGCTGGGGCATGATGGCCGCCCGCCGCGTGGGCTACGCCTGGCCGGGCCTGCCCCAGCGGGGCTCCGACCGTCGCCCCGACTGGCGGGTGATCCTCCTGTACGTGGTCGTGGTCGCGGCCGTGGTCGCCCTCGCCGTCTGGAGAGTCGCCCGGCTGCGCGGCTGACCCCGGCGCCGGACGCTTCCCGGCGATGGGCAGGCACCGGGCCCTGGCTGTCGGCGGGACGCCGTACGATCGAGGAATGAGCACGCGCACGCGGATCGCCTTCCTCAAGGGGCACGGCACCGAGAACGACTTCGTGATCATCCCGGACCCGGACAACGCCCTCGATCTGCCCCCGGCCGTCGTCGCCGCCCTGTGCGACCGCCGCGCCGGCATCGGAGGCGACGGACTGCTGCATGTCGTGCGGTCCGCCGCCCACCCGGAGGCCCGGGACATGGCGGGCGACGCGGAGTGGTTCATGGACTACCGCAACGCCGACGGCTCCGTCGCGGAGATGTGCGGCAACGGCGTCCGCGTCTTCGCCCGCTATCTCCAGCACGCCGGTCATGTCACCGAGGGCGATCTCGCCGTCGCCACGCGCGGCGGCGTGAAGACCGTGCACATCGCCAAGGCCGGGCCCGGCAGCGGCTCCGCCGCGGGCGACGTCACCGTCGGCATGGGCCGGGCCGGACTCCCCGAAGGGGAGGTCACGGTCGGCGTCGGCGAGCGCAACTGGCCCGCGCGGAACGTGAACATGGGCAACCCGCACGCGGTCGCCTTCGTCGCCGACCTGGCCCACGCCGGAGACTTGTACTCGCGGCCCGCGTTCGGACCGGCCACGGCCTACCCGGACGGGGTGAACATCGAGTTCGTGGTCGACCGCGGCCCCCGGCACGTCGCCATGCGGGTGCACGAGCGCGGCTCCGGCGAGACCCGCTCGTGCGGGACCGGCGCCTGCGCCGTGGCCGTCGCCGCGGCCCGGCGGGACGGCGCAGACCCGGCCGTCACCGGCACCCCGGTGACGTACACCGTGGACGTGCCCGGAGGGACGCTGGTGATCACCGAGCGGCCCGACGGCGAGATCGAGATGACCGGCCCCGCGGTGATCGTCGCCGAGGGGGAGATCCGTCCGGAGTGGCTGGAGACGGTCGCACCGGCCGCCGACACCCCGGTCGAAAACGTAAACCAGTGAACCTTCGCTCGAATGGGTGATCCGTTTCACGCTCGGCGAGAGGCGGTCAGCGGCACGTGATGGGCTCGATAGCATCAAGCACCGGCCCGGACGGGGGACCGACGCCGTCCCCTGAGCCGTGTCAGCCCTGGGGCGCCCCGTCCGCCGGTCCACGCAGCCGGAGGTGCCCATGAACGCGGAGGCGACGAATTCCGCGAGTCCGGTCCCGATGCCCCCCGGGGCCGTCGCCGGCACCGACCCCGCCGCACCCCCGGCGCCCCGCAGAAAGGCCCGCTCCCGGCTCGACCTGCGGCGGCTGGGCCGCGCCGCACTGCTCGGACCCGCCGCCCGCGACCGGCTGCCCGCCGCCATCGGCCATGTCGTCGAGGCCCACCGCGCCCACCACCCCGACGCCGACCTCGACCCGCTGCGCCGCGCCTATCTGCTGGCCGAATCCTCGCACCGCGGCCAGATGCGCAAGAGCGGCGAGCCGTACATCACCCACCCGCTCGCCGTCACCCTCATCCTCGCCGAACTCGGCGCGGAGACCACGACCCTGACCGCCTCTCTCCTCCACGACACCGTCGAGGACACCGAGGTGACGCTGGACCAGGTCCGTGACCAGTTCGGCGAGGAGGTCCGCTACCTGGTCGACGGCGTCACCAAACTGGAGAAGGTCGACTACGGCGCCGCCGCCGAACCCGAGACCTTCCGCAAGATGCTCGTCGCCACCGGCAACGACGTCCGGGTGATGTCGATCAAACTCGCCGACCGGCTGCACAACATGCGCACCCTCGGCGTCATGCGCCGCGAGAAACAGGAGCGCATCGCCAGGGTGACCCGGGACGTGCTCATCCCGCTCGCCGAACGGCTCGGCGTCCAGGCGCTCAAGACCGAACTGGAGGACCTCGTCTTCGCGGTCCTGCACCCCGAGGAGCACGCCGAGACCCGGGAAATGATCGCCGGGAACGCCGCCGCCGGGACCGACCCGCTGGCCGACGCCGCCGAGGACGTCCGCAGAGTGCTGCGCGAGGCCGACATCACCGCGGACGTGCTCATCCGGCCCCGCCACGTGGTCTCCGTGCACCGCGTGGCCCGCAAGCGCGGCCGGCTGCGCGGCGCCGACTTCGGCCGGCTGCTGGTCCTGGTCCACGAGGACGCCGACTGCTACGCCGTGCTGGGCGAGCTGCACACCTGCCTGACGCCGGTGGTCTCGGAGTTCAAGGACTTCATCGCGGTCCCCAAGTTCAACCTCTACCAGTCCCTGCACACGGCCGTCGCCCGCAAGGACGACGGCCAGGTCGTCGAAGTCCTCATCCGCACCCACCAGATGCACCAGGTCGCCGAGGCCGGCGTCGTCGCCCTCGGCAACCCCTACGCAGCCCCGTCGGAGGAGCAGCACCCGGGGGACGGGGAGCGCGCCGACCCGACCCGTCCCGGCTGGCTCTCCCGGCTCCTCGACTGGCAGCAGTCCGCACCCGACCCCGACACGTTCTGGTCCACACTGCGCGAGGACCTCGCCCAGGACCGTGAGATCACCGTCTACCGGCCCGACGGCGGCACACTCGGCCTGCCCGAGGGCGCGACCTGCGTGGACGCGGCCTATGCGCAGTACGGCGAGGACGCGCACGCCTGTATCGGGGCGCGGGTCAACAGCCGCCTGGCGACGCTGAGCACCGTACTGCGGGACGGCGACAGCGTGCAGCTGCTCATGGGGCAGGACCCCGCCGCCGAGCCCTCCCGGGAGTGGCTCGAGCATGCGCACACACCCGGCGCCCGGATCGCCATCCAGCGCCGGCTCGCCGCCCACCCCGCCGACCCCGCGCCCGCCGACCCCGCGCCCACCGGCCCGCACCCGGGCGCGCAGGACGGCGCCCCGCACCCGCCCCCGGCGCCCGGCGCCCGCACCCGTGCCGAAACACCGGCCGTGCCCCGCCCGCCCGAAGGGGCCACCGCCCGGCCCACGGCCCCCGAGGTCCGCGCCGCCCGGCCCGCCGCCCCGGACGTCCGCGTCGACCGGCCCGGCGCCCCCGTACGACTCGCCGGCTGCTGCACCCCTGTTCCGCCCGACGAGATCACCGGCTTCACCGTGCGCGGAGGAGTGGTGACCGTGCACCGCACCGAGTGCGCCGTGGTGGCGCGAATGCGGAGCACGGGGCGCGCGGAGGTCGGCGTGGGCTGGGGGGACACCGCCGAGTGCCGGGTCACGCTGCTCGCCGAGTCGTTCGTCCGCCCCCATCTCCTCGCCGACCTCACCGAGGCCATGGCACTGGAGGGCGCCGAGATCGTATCCGCCACCGTCGAGCCCCCGGACCGCCAGCGCGTCCGCCACACGTACACCGTCCAGCTCCCGGACTCCGCCCACCTGCCCGCCCTCATGCGCGCCATGCGCAACGTGGCCGGCGTGTACGACGTGAACCGCGCCTAGAACCGGTGCGGCGGATCATGCCGCAGACGCGCGGCCGGCCGGCGGGACCCGTTCGGGTGCGCCCGGCGCGCGTCGCCGCCACCGCGTCCCCGCCCGCTGATAGCCGTGGGGCATGCTGCACACCCCCCACCTCCGGGCCCGCCGCCGGCGCACGGCCGCGGCGCTGCTCGCCTCCGCCGTCTCCGCCTGTCTGGTCGCCGCCGCGGCTCCGCCGACCCCGCTGGGCGTCGGCGACCGCCTCTTCCCGCATCTGGGCAACCCCGGATACGACGTCGCCGCCTACGACCTGTCCTTCACCTACTCCGGCAGCAACAGCGCGCCGCTGGAGGCGATCACCGTCATCGACGCCTGGGCGACGGCCGACCTGGAGCGGATCAACCTCGACTTCGCCCACGGACGGGTCCACTCCGTCGACGTCGACGGCGATCCCGCAGAGTTCACCGGCGCCGGCGAGGACCTGGTGATCACCCCCGAGGACGAGGTCGACCAGGGCGACTGGATGCGCATCACCGTGCGGCACACCAGCGACCCGGTGTACACCGGCGGACGCAAGGGCGGCTGGGTGCGCACCGCGGACGGTCTCGCCATGGCCAACCAGGCCGACGCCGCCCACCTGGTGTTCCCCTGCAACGACCACCCCTCCGACAAGGCGCTGTTCACCATCCGCGTCACCGCCCCCGACGGCCACACCGCGGTCGCGGGCGGCCTGCCCGCCGGGGTCGACCGCGCCGGCGGCGCGACCACCTGGACGTACCGCACCCGGCACCCCATGGCCACCGAACTCGCCCAGGTGTCCATCGGGCGCTCCACCGTGCTGCGCCGCACCGGCCCGCACGGACTGCCCGTCCGGGACGTCGTGCCCACCCGGCACCGCGAGGCACTGGAACCCTGGCTGGAGAAGACCCCGGACCAGATCGCCTGGATGGAGGCCAAGGTCGGACGCTACCCCTTCGAGACGTACGGGGTACTCCTGGCCGACGCCACCACCGGGTTCGCCCTCGAGACACAGACGCTCTCGCTGTTCGAACGCAAGCTCTTCACCGATCCCGCCTACCCCCGCTGGTACGTCGAGTCGATCATGGTGCACGAGCTGGCCCACCAGTGGTTCGGCAACAGCGTCACCCCCCGCACCTGGTCCGACCTGTGGCTCAACGAGGGCCACGCCACCTGGTACGAGGCGCTGTACGCCGAGGAGACGGCCGGACGGCCGCTGGCGGACCGGATGAAGGCCGCCTACGGCGTCTCCGACCGCTGGCGCGAGGCGGGCGGACCGCCGGGCGCACCCGAGCCACCGGCCTCCGGCAGCAAGACCGGCATCTTCCGCGCCAACGTCTACGACGGCGCCGCGCTCGTGCTCTACGCGCTGCGCCAGGAGATCGGCCACCTCGCCTTCGACCGCCTGCAGCGGGCGTGGGTGAGCGGCCACCGGGACGGCACGGCGGGCACCACCGACTTCGTCCGCCTCGCGTCGCAGACCGCCGGCCGTGATCTGAGCGGCTTCCTCCAGGCCTGGCTGTACGACGCGAAGACCCCGCCCATGCCCGGGCACCCGGAGTGGAAGTCCCAGGTCCCCGCACCCGCGGCCGGACAACCGGCAGCCGCCGGGGGAGCGGCGGATGAATAAGCCGGTGACGAGACGGCCCGTGCCGTGCGACCATCGTCGGGACGCCACGGCACGGCCCGCGCGCCGGAACCGGAGATCCCCCGCGGTACCCCGACCGGCACGGGTAAGGGTGGTAGCGGGAATCCCCGGGGGTACTCGCACGTTGTGACCAGTGACGGACCAGACTTCCAGCTACGTAAGGATCCAATGACCTCCTCTTCTTCCCCTTCCCAGGACACCCAGCGCCTTGCGCACAGCTACTCCGAGGGTCTTCGGGCCGATGCCCTGATGGAAGAGGACGTCGCCTGGAGCCACGAGATCGACGGAGAGCGGGACGGCGACCAGTTCGACCGCTCCGACCGCGCGGCCCTGCGCCGTGTGGCGGGGCTCTCCACCGAGCTCGAGGACGTCACCGAGGTCGAGTACCGCCAGCTCCGGCTGGAGCGGGTCGTCCTCGTCGGCGTCTGGACCACGGGAACCGCGCGCGACGCGGAGAACTCCCTCGCCGAGCTGGCCGCCCTCGCGGAGACGGCGGGCGCACTCGTCCTCGACGGCGTGATCCAGCGCCGGGACAAGCCCGACGCCGCCACCTACATCGGCTCCGGCAAGGCCGAGGAGCTGCGCGACATCGTCCAGGAGACGGGCGCGGACACCGTCATCTGCGACGGTGAGCTCAGCCCCGGCCAGCTGATCCAGCTGGAGGACGTCGCCAAGGTCAAGGTCATCGACCGGACCGCCCTGATCCTGGACATCTTCGCCCAGCACGCCAAATCCCGGGAGGGCAAGGCGCAGGTCGCGCTCGCGCAGATGCAGTACATGCTGCCCAGGCTGCGCGGCTGGGGCCAGTCGCTGTCCCGGCAGATGGGCGGTGGCCGCGGCGGTCTGGCGACCCGCGGTCCCGGTGAGACCAAGATCGAGACGGACCGGCGCCGGATCCGCGAGAAGATGGCGAAGATGCGCCGGGAGATCGCGGAGATGAAGACCGGCCGTGAGATCAAGCGCAGGGAGCGCCGCCGTCACAAGGTGCCCTCCGTCGCCATCGCCGGCTACACCAACGCCGGCAAGTCCTCCCTGCTCAACCGCCTCACCGGCGCCGGCGTGCTGGTCGAGAACGCCCTGTTCGCGACCCTCGACCCGACCGTCCGCCGGGCCGAGACCCCGAGCGGGCGGCTGTACACGCTGGCCGACACCGTCGGCTTCGTCCGGCATCTGCCGCACCACCTGGTCGAGGCGTTCCGCTCCACGATGGAGGAGGTCGGCGACTCCGACCTGATCCTGCACGTGGTGGACGGTTCGCACCCCGACCCGGAGGAGCAGCTGGCCGCCGTGCGCGAGGTGATCCGGGAGGTCGGTGCCACCTCCGTACCCGAGATCGTCGTGATCAACAAGGCCGACCTGGCCGATCCGCTGGTGCTGCAGCGGCTGCTGCGGGTCGAGAAGCACTCGCTCGTGGTCTCCGCCCGCACCGGCAAGGGCATCGACGAGCTGCGCGCCCTGATCGACCGCGAGCTGCCCCGCCCGTCCGTCGAGATCGAGGCGCTCGTGCCGTACACCCGCGGCAAGCTGGTCGCCCGTGCGCACGACGAGGGTGAGGTGATCTCCGAGGAGCACACCGCGGAGGGCACCCTGCTCAAGGCGCGGGTGCACGAGGAGCTCGCGGCGGAGCTCATGCCGTACGCCCCGGCGCCGATCGCCTGAGCACCGCGGACACCTCCGGCCGGACAGAGAGAGACGGCGGCGGGCCGCCCCCTGCAGCAGGGGGCGGCCCGCCGCCATGGCCGTCACGGACCGCTGCCGCATGTGCGGCAGGCCGCTTTCGTGCTGCCGAGGGCCGGAAGCCGCTTGCGGCTCCGACCCTCCGCGGCCGGTTCCTGGTTCCGAGCGCGCCGGACTACTGTCCTGCGAACTTGCCGCTGACCGCGTCGAACACGCCCTTGGCCGCCTCGCCCAGGCGCGGACCGGCCAGCCAGCCGCCCGTCACCGGGCCGATCGAGGTGTTGGAGACCAGTGCGGGCTTGCCGTCGGAACCGGTGGCGACCCAGCCGCCGCCGGACGAACCCCCGGTCATCGTGCAGCCGATGCGGTACATCGTCGGGTCGGACGCGGTGATCGACAGCCGGCCGGGCTTGTCCTCGCACCGGAACAGCTCCTGCCCGTCGTACGGCGGCGCGGCCGGGTAGCCGGTCGCGGTGATGCTCTCGACCTGCGGCACCGCCGGAGCCTCGAAGTCCACGTCCAGCGCCGAACCGACCGTCTCCTCCAGCGACTTGCCGCCGCTGCCGTCCTCCGGCGTCACATGGATGACGGCGAAGTCGTGGGCGGCGCCGTCGCCGCCCGTCGCTCCGCCCTGCTCGATCCACTGGTCCGACGTCTGCGCCCAGTCGCCCCACCAGACGCCGTACGGAGCGACCTCCTCCTTGGTGGCGTTCTGCAGCTCCTCGGTCGACATGCCCGCGTCGTTGTACGACGGCACGAAGGCGATGTTGCGGTACCAGCCTCCCTCCTTGCCGGCGTGCACGCAGTGGCCCGCGGTCCACACCAGGTTGGACCTGCCCGGGTTGGCCGGGTCCTTCACCACCGTCGCCGAGCAGACCATCGAGCCCTTGGGCGAGTCGAAGAGCAGCTTGCCCGCCGTGGCGGCGTTGTCGTGGTACTTGGGCGGCACGGACTGCGCCTCGACCGGCTGCGGCTCCGGGTCGGTGACCCCCTGGTCACCCGAGATCTCGCCCTCGTCGACCTCCTGGTCCGGTTCCTGGGCGTCCCGCATGCGGTCCGGGTCCCACAGCCCCTCGATGATCGGGTTGACGAAGTCCTGCGCCTCGCGCAGCCAGTCCTCCCGGTCCCAGTTCTTCCAGGCGCCGTCCCGCCACTGGTCGACGTCGATCCCGTGTTCCTTGAGCTTGTCCTTGATGTGGTCCGGGATCGTGATCCCGCCCTTGCCGTTGCCGTAGTCGGCGGCCGTGGCCGAGGCGTCCCCGCCCGCCTCGGCGTCCCCCGACTCGCAGGCTGTGGCGGTGAGCACCAGCGCCGAGACCAGGGCGACTGCGGCCGGCCCGGGGGAGGTGCGGCGCCCGCCCCCTCGTCGGCGGGCGGTGAACGACGGCCGTATGGAACGCATGGTGGTGACTCCCCCTGCTGTGAACGTACGTGGCGCCGAAGCCCGGTCGGACCGGCCGGCCGAGCCGTGCCGCCGACCGGGTGACGCCTGGAACGGCACCACACACTATGCGGTCGCTGTGGGGGAGTTCCGACGGAACGGCAACGGTTACGTCACGGCAAGGATCTTGCCGCAACCCGTAACCGGCCGACGGGTGCGCGGTTGGTAGCGGTGGGGGCCGGTCCGAGACTCGGTACGGGTGGGTCCCCGTGCGGAGGGCGACGCGCGAGGCCGGCTCGTCCCTGGAGAGCGGGAGGTCGGTAGCCGTGGAGGGATCCGGGTACGGGGAGTCGGCAGGGGGTCGGCGGTGACGTCGGTGGACGAGGCGCGTACGGCGCACGAGGGCGTACCGAGGCGTCAGACAGCGCGCGACCCGTCCACGCGCAGCTACGCGTGTGCCCTGCCGGTCGTGCCGGTCCGGGCCCGCGGCCTGACCGTCGACGGCGCGGACGGCCGCCGCTATCTGGACTGTCTCTCCGGCGCCGGAATGCTCGTCCTCGGGCACCACCACCCCGTCGTGCTGGAGGCGATCCGCAAGGTCCTCGACTCCGGTGTCCCCCTCCAGGTGCTCGGTGGGGCGACTCCGGTGGAGGACGCCTTCGTGGCCGAGTTGACCCGTACGCTGCCGCCGGCACTGGCGCGCCACGCGCGCGTGCGCTTCTGCGGACCGTCCCGGACCGACGCCCTGGAGACCGCCGTCCGCCTGGCCCGGGCGGCCACCGGACGGACCGGGATCCGCACCCTCGAACACGTCCCGTGCGAGGACGACGACGAGGAGAGGGCAGCCGAGGCCGCGCTCGCCGCCACCGAGGACCGTGCCCGGCTACCGGCGGGGGTGGTCGTGCACCCCGTACGGGGCGACGGCGGCATGGCCCCCGCCCCCGAGGGCTGGCTGCGCCGGCTGCGGGCGCTCACGGCCGACCGGGCCGTCCCGCTGATCGCCGACGAGTCCGAGACCGGCGTGGGACGCAGCGGCGCCTTCTGGGCCGTGCAGCACAGCGGGGTCAGCCCCGACGTCATGGTGCTCTCCCAGGCCATCGGCGGCAGCCTGCCGCTGGCCGTCGTCGTCCACCGCGACGGCCTGGAAACCGGGGAGCCCACGGCCCGCGCCTGCCGCGTCCGCGGCAACCAGCTCGCCATGGCCGCGGGCAGAGCGACCCTCGCCCACGTCCGCGAGCACCGGCTCGCCGAGCGTGCGGCGGTCCTGGGGTCCCGGATGCTCCGTCAACTGCGCGAACTGGCAGCGCGGTTCGGCTGCGTCGGCGAGGTGCGGGGGCGCGGGCTGATGATCGGGGTCCAGATGACGGACCCGGAGGCCGGGGCCGGCGCCGAGGCTGATGCCGGGGCCGGCACCGGATCCGCTCCAGCAGCTCATGGCCGCCGAGCGCGCGAACTGGCCGTCGCGGTACGCCGGGAGAGCCTGCGGCGCGGTCTCATCGTCGACGTGGGCGGCCGGCACGAGAACGTCGTCCGGCTGCTTCCGCCGCTGACCATCACCGAGGAGCAGGCGGCGGCGGTACTCGACCGACTCGCCGACGCGGTACGGGCGGTGGCCCGCACGCCGGCCGGGGGAGGCGCCACGTGAGCACTGTGCCGACGCCCCTCGACCGCGTCCCCGTCCCGCCGCCGACCCCGTACGACCGCCCGGTCCCCAGGTCCACGAGCACGGACGCCTCGGACCCGCCGGCCACGGGCCGGTGTTGGACGGACTCGCATGCGGCGGTCCCGGGCACGGGGGGTCCGGGCACGGGGGCCCCGCACGCGGAGGTCCCGGGCACGGCGGACCTGCTCGCGGCGGACTCGCACGCCATGGCCCAGTCGGCGGCGGTGGAGAACCTGCTGCGCTGCTGGGTGCGGGAGAAGGGGCTGCCCGCCCCCGGCGACGGCACCCTCCGCATCGCTCTGCCCGCCAGCGGTACGGCGCTGCTCGTCCCCGTCACCCACTGGTCGCCGACGGGCCGGCACCGCTTCGGCCCCCCGCGGCCGGCCGGTGCCCCCGAGGCCGCCGCACCGGCCGACGCGGTCATGGTCGCGGCGCTGCTCGCCCGGGAGGAGGCGGACGCCGACGGGACCCACGGCGCCGACCTCGTCGCGCGGGTCGCCGACTCCGTACGCCGTACCGCCCTCTTCCTCCGGGAACGCGCCGCGGGACCCGGAGCGGTGCCGGACGCCCCTGCCGACCTCTTCCTCGACGCAGAGCAGGCGCTCCTCCTGGGACACCCCCTGCATCCGGCGCCGAAGAGCCGCGAGGGACTGTCCGAGGCGGAGACCCGGCGCTACTCACCCGAACTGCGCGGCTCCTTCCCCCTGCGCTGGCTGGCCGTGGCACCCGGCCTCCTCGCCACCGACTCCGCCTGGACCGAGCGCGGCCGCCCGGTCCCCGCACCCCGGCTCACCGCGCGTCTCGCGGGGCCCGGTCCGGCGCTGCCGGACGGACACACCGCCCTGCCCGTCCACCCCTGGCAGCTCCGCGAGCTCCGCCACCGCCCCGATGTCGCCGCCCTGCTGGACGCGGGACTGCTCCTCGACCTCGGCGCCCACGGAGACCACTGGCACCCCACGTCCTCCGTGCGCACCGTCCACCGGACCGGCGCACCCGCCATGCTCAAGCTGTCCCTGGGGCTGGACATCACCAACTCTCGCCGGGAGAACCTCCGCAAGGAACTCCATCGGGGCGTCGAGGTCCACCGGCTGCTGCGCAGCGGGCTGTCCCGGCAGTGGCGGGCCGCACACCCCGGCTTCGACACCGTCCGCGATCCCGCCTGGGTGGGCGTCGACGCGGCGGACGGCACGCCGTTGCGCGGACTCGACGTGATGATCCGGCACAACCCCTTCGGCCCCTCGGACGACGTCTCCTGCGTCGCCGGTCTGGTCGCAGCGCGGCCCGGGCGGCCGGATCACCGCTCCCGGCTGGCGGACCTCGTCGCCCGGCTCGCCGCACGGACCGGCCGCCCCGTCGGGGCCGTCGCCGCCGAGTGGTTCCTGCGCTACCTGGAAGCCGTCGTACGTCCCGTGCTGTGGCTGGACGACGAGGCCGGTATCGCCCTGGAGGCACACCAGCAGAACACGCTCGTCCTCCTCGACCCCGACGGGTGGCCGGCCGGCGGACGCTACCGCGACAACCAGGGCTACTACTTCCGAGCATCCCGGCGCGCCGCACTCGAGGCCCGGCTGCCGGGCATCGGCGGGCACAGCGACACCTTCGTCGCCGACGAGGTCGCCGACGAACGCTTCGCGTACTACCTCGCCCTCAACAACGTCTGCGGTCTGATCGGTGCCTTCGGATCCATGCAACTCGCCGACGAACAGCTGCTGCTGGCCGCCTTCCGCCGGTTCCTCGGCGGCGCCGCCACGGGACCGGGCCGGGCGCCCGGGTCGCTGCCCGCGCTCCTGCTGGACTCACCCGTGCTGCGCTGCAAAGCCAATCTGCTGACCCGGCTGCGCGGCCTGGACGAGCTCGTCGGTCCGGTCGACACCCAGTCCGTCTACGTCACCATCGCCAACCCGCTGCACCGCTGACCCGTCCTCACGCCCCCCCGTCAAGCCTGACCGAACCCGCCTGCTGAGAGGAGCGCCGCCGTGCCACCCACCGACGCGAGCACCGACGCCGGTACCGACCCGGGAGCCGGTGCGGGTCCGGACGGCGAGGACACCCTGGACTTCCGGCTCCCCGACGACTTCGCTTCTCTCGTCGCGCCGCGGGACCCCGGTCCCGAACGCATGCCGTGGCTGGGGGACGATCTGCTCGACCGGATCGCCGACTGGGGGCCGAGCGTCACGCCCGCCGGGGTGTTCCACCTCGTTCCGGTCCGCCCGGAGCGGGACATTGCCATGATCGGGCGCTGGATGAACGACCCCGGTGTCTCGGCGTTCTGGGAGCTCAGCGGGGAGCAGGGCGTGACCGAGGAGCATGTGCGCGCCCAGCTGGCCGGCGACGGCCGCAGCGTTCCGTGCGTCGGCGTACTGGAGGGCACTCCGATGAGCTACTGGGAGGTCTACCGAGCCGATCTCGACCCGCTGGCCAGGCACGTGCCCGTCCGGCCCCACGACACCGGCATCCATCTGCTCATCGGCGACGCCGGCGACCGCGGGTGCGGGCTGGGCACCACGCTGATCAGGGCCGTCGCCGACCTAGTGCTCGCCCGCCGGCCGCGCTGCGCACGCGTCCTCGCCGAGCCCGACCTGCGCAACACCCCCTCCGTGGCCGCCTTCCAGGGCGCGGGATTCCGCTGCGTCGCCGAGGTGGACCTGCCCGCCAAGCGGGCCGCACTGATGATCCGGGACCGGTTCCCGAAGGCCCCGGCGTAGCGGTGCTCGGCCCGCGTTGCCCGGCCGCCGCCAGCCCAGTCCGCCGCCCGCGTTGTCCGGCCGCCGCCCGCGCTGACCGGCCGCCGCCCACACCACCGCAGTCGAGGAGCCTGTCGTCTTGACCCCCGTCCATGCTCCGGGCCCCGTTCGCCGTCCGGGCCTCGTTCGCCGTCCGGGCCTCGTTCGCCGTCCGGGCCCCGTCCACCCTCCGGGCCCCGTCCGCCGTCCGGTGGTCGCGGCCGTGATCGCCCGATTGTCAGTCCCGGGTCGTAGGGTGGACGGGCTATGACGAAGCCCTCACTCCCCGAACTCCTGCATGCCGCCGTCACCGCCGTGGGCGGCACGGAGCGCCCCGGTCAGGTGGCCATGGCCGAAGCCGTCGCGGAGGTCATCGACGACGGCTCCCATCTGCTGGTCCAGGCCGGCACCGGCACCGGCAAGTCGCTGGGGTACCTGGTGCCGGCGCTGGCCCACGGGGACCGGGTCGTCGTGGCCACCGCCACCCTGGCCCTCCAGCGCCAGCTCGTGGAGCGCGACCTGCCGCGCACGGTGGACGCGCTGCACCCGCTGCTGCGCCGCCGCCCGGAGTTCGCCATGCTGAAGGGCAGGTCGAACTACCTGTGTCTGCACCGCCTCCATGAAGGTGTCCCGCAGGACGAGGAGGAGGGGCTCTTCGACCAGTTCGAGGCCGCCGCCCCGACCAGCAGACTGGGCCAGGACCTGCTCCGCATGCGCGACTGGGCCGACGAGACCGAGACCGGCGACCGGGACGATCTCACCCCGGGCGTCTCGGACCGGGCCTGGGCCCAGGTGTCGGTGTCGTCCCGGGAGTGCCTGGGCGCCTCGAAGTGCGTGTACGGCGCGGAGTGCTTCGCCGAGAACGCCCGGGAGCGCGCCAAGCTCTCCGAGGTCGTCGTCACCAACCACGCGCTGCTCGCGATCGACGCCATCGAGGGTGCCCCGGTGCTGCCGCAGCACGAGGTGCTGATCGTCGACGAGGCGCATGAGCTGGTCTCCCGGGTGACCGGTGCCGCCACCGGCGAGCTCACTCCCGGCCAGGTCAACCGAGCGGTGCGGCGCGCCGCGAAACTGGTCAACGAGAAGGCCGCCGACCAGTTGCAGACCGCCGCGGAGGGCTTCGAGCGGCTGATGGAGCTGGCCCTGCCCGGCCGTCTGGAGGAGATCCCGGAGGACCTCGGCTACGCGCTGATGGCCCTGCGGGACGCCTGCCGTACGGTCATCTCCGCGATCGGGGCGACGCGCGACAAGTCGGTCCAGGACGAGGACGCCGTCCGCAAACAGGCGCTGGCCTCCGTGGAGAACGTGCACGACGTCGCCGAGCGGATCGCCAACGGCTCCGAGTGGGACGTCGTCTGGTACGAGCGGCACGACCGGTTCGGGGCCTCCCTCAGGGTCGCTCCCATGTCCGTGTCCGGTCTGCTGCGCGAGAAGCTCTTCGCCGACCGCTCGGTCGTCCTCACCTCGGCCACCCTGAAGCTGGGCGGCGACTTCAACGGCGTGGGTGCCTCACTGGGCCTCTCCCCGGAGGGAACCGAGGGCGACGACGTCCCGCAGTGGAAGGGCGTCGACGTCGGCTCGCCGTTCGACTACCGCAAGCAGGGCATCCTGTACATCGCCAAGCACCTGGCCCGCCCGGCGCGCGACGCAGACCGCGGTGACATGCTCGACGAGCTCACCGAGCTGGTCCGGGCCGCCGGTGGCCGCACCCTGGGGCTGTTCTCGTCGATGCGCGCGGCCCAGCTGGCCGCGGAGGAGCTGCGCTCCCGCATCCCCGACTTCCCCGTGCTCCTCCAGGGCGAGGAGACGCTAGGGGAGCTGATCAAGAACTTCGCCGCCGATCCGCGCACGTGTCTGTTCGGCACTCTCTCGCTCTGGCAGGGCGTCGATGTGCCCGGACCCAGCTGCCAGCTGGTCGTGATGGACAAGATCCCGTTCCCGCGTCCCGACGATCCCCTGATGAGCGCCCGGCAGAAGGCCGTGGAGGAGGCGGGGGGCAACGGTTTCATGGCGGTCGCCGCCACGCACGCGGCGCTGCTCATGGCCCAGGGCGCGGGTCGGCTCGTCCGGGCGTCGGGCGACCGCGGGGTGGTCGCCGTGCTGGACCCGAGGCTGGCCACGGCCCGGTACGGGAGCTACCTCAAGGCCTCGCTGCCCGACTTCTGGGCCACCACGGACGGCAACCAGGTCCGCAAGTCCCTCGCCGCGATCGACGCGGCGGCCCGGCAGGCGGACGCCGGGTGAGCGGACCGGCGCCCGGCAGGACGATCGGAGGGCGGTGAGGACCTGCGCCCGTCCTGCCAGGCGCTGAACACTCCGCCCGTCCTGTCGCCCTCGGAGACGCTGCCCGTCCTGCCCGGCCGTCGGAGCCGCTGCCCGTCCTATCGGCCGCTGGACGCTCCGACCTGCCTTCCGGCCGATGGAGACTCCGCCCGTCGTTCCGGGCGCCGGACAGCACAGGGCCCCGGAACCGGCGCAGTGGTCCCGGGGCCCGGTCGGTACGGCGGGCCGCAGGGTCGCCCGCCGTGGCCGCCTCAGACGCGGCGCAGTACCGCCACCACCTTGCCGAGGATGGTCGCGTCGTCGCCGGGGATCGGCTCGTAGGCCGCGTTGTGCGGAAGCAGCCAGACGTGGCCGTCCTCGCGCTTGAAGCGCTTGACGGTCGCCTCGCCGTCGAGCATGGCCGCCACGATGTCGCCGTTCTCGGCGACGGGCTGGCGGCGGACCGTGACCCAGTCGCCGTCGCAGATTGCGGCCTCGATCATCGAGTCGCCGACGACCTTGAGTACGAACAGCTCACCGTCGCCGACCAGCTGCCGGGGCAGCGGGAAGACGTCCTCGACGGACTCCTCGGCGAGGATCGGACCACCGGCGGCGATGCGGCCGACGAGCGGCACATAGGACGCGGCGGGCTTGCCGGCGGTGTCGGTGGGCTGCACCGACGCGGCCTGGTCGGAGCCGCGCACCTCGTACGCGCGCGGGCGGTGCGGGTCCCGGCGCAGGAAGCCCTTGCGCTCCAGGGCCATCAGCTGGTGGGCGACGGAGGACGTGCTGGAGAGGCCGACCGCCTGGCCGATCTCCCGCATCGACGGCGGGTAGCCCCGGCGCTGCACGGAGTCCCTGATGACCTCGATCACCCGGCGCTGGCGGTCCGTGAGTCCGGAGCTGTCGGCCCGGATGCCTGGAGGTCGGCCGGGCAGGGAGCGCTTGGGTCCCTCGGGACTCGCGGCGTCGCTCATCGCGGGCACGGGTTCGAGCCGGCCCGGGGAACGGTCCTGGGCAGTGATGGCGGCACTGTCTGCGGTGGTGGTCACGTCGTCGGCCCCTCTCGATGGTCTCCCTGCAGGACAACGGTAGATGCTTTCGAAAGGTTGCGCCAAACACACGTTCGAGTGAAAATTCGCGGATCACGTGACGTGATCAGGCGTCCAGGTGTATGGCTGCCGCGTTGTCCGGCGGGTACGAGGACCCGCTGCTGTACGCTTCACGGCCGGGGTGGGCGGTCGGCCGCGCGCGTTGCCGACCCAGTCTGCCACCCGGTTCCCGCCGTGCGGGGTCCGGTTCTCCTCCTGCGCGCAAGTCCCACGCGCCCTCCGTACGGGACTCACCGTATCTCCGCATGCGTCACCGCGGACGCGACACGCGTGAGTGGCGTGTATGTATGAGCCAATCCCCACATCTAGTGGTTGGATTGCATCAGCAGCCCACAAGTTGTGGTCGCTCGAGTCCCCCGAGGTCTACGGGCCCTCGGCGATCGCCTATGCTGGGGGCTGCTTCGGGAGGGGCCCGAGAGGTCCTACGAGGCTGTTGAGTCTGCTGTGAGGAGGGTTGGAGTCCATGCACTGCCCCTTCTGCAGGCACCCCGACAGCCGTGTCGTCGACAGCCGTACGACCGACGACGGCACGTCGATCCGCAGGCGCCGCCAGTGCCCCGACTGCTCGCGTCGTTTCACGACCGTGGAGACGTGCTCGCTGATGGTGATCAAGCGGTCCGGGGTCACCGAACCGTTCAGCCGCACCAAGGTCATCAACGGCGTGCGCAAGGCGTGCCAGGGCAGGCCCGTCACCGAGGACGCGCTCGCCCAGCTCGGCCAACGGGTCGAGGAGGCGGTGCGGGCCACCGGAAGCGCCGAGCTGACCACCCACGACGTGGGTCTGGCGATACTCGGTCCGCTCCAGGAACTCGACCTCGTCGCCTATCTGCGGTTCGCCTCGGTCTACCGGGCGTTCGAGTCGCTCGAGGACTTCGAGGCCGCGATCACGGAGCTCAGAGAACAGACGGGACAGTCCGATGCGGTCGACGCGGACCGCGCGGACACCGCCGGCGGGCAGCGCCCGGACGCTGCCACGGGGCGCCGGGAGGACGACCAAGGGCGCGGCGGGACCGCCGAGGTCCCCGAGCCCGCCCGCGCCGCGGACTGACCGGCGGGCCGGTACCGGACGGCAGGGCCTCCGGCGCCGGCGACACGGCGGCGATGAAGACCTGTCGCGGGCGCAGCGAGAGACGCCCGCGGCACCAGACAGAACACCGTGCCCACGGGAACAACGGGGCACTTCAGGGCGTTTTGCCCGTACAGGGAGGCGGCATGACAGAGACGGCGAGCGGTCCGGCACGGAGTTCCCGCGCCAAGGGTGCCAAGGCGGGCAAGGGACTCCGAGTCGAGCGCGTCCACACCACCCCCGGGATCCACCCCTACGACGAGGTCGCCTGGGAGGGCCGTGACGTCGTCATGACCAACTGGCGCGACGGCTCGGTCAACTTCGAGCAGCGCGGCGTCGAGTTCCCCGAGTTCTGGTCGGTGAACGCGGTCAACATCGTCACCAGCAAGTACTTCCGCGGCGCCGTCGGCACCCCGCAGCGCGAGACCAGCCTCAAGCAGCTGATCGACCGCATCGTGAAGACGTACCGGAAGGCCGGTGAGGACCACAGGTACTTCGCCTCGCCCGCCGATGCCGAGATCTTCGAGCACGAGCTGGCCTACGCCCTCCTGCACCAGATCTTCAGCTTCAACAGCCCTGTCTGGTTCAACGTCGGCACCCAGCAGCCCCAGCAGGTGTCCGCCTGCTTCATCCTCTCCGTCGACGACTCCATGGAGTCGATCCTCAACTGGTACAAGGAAGAGGGGATGATCTTCAAGGGCGGCTCCGGCGCCGGCCTGAACCTCTCCCGCATCCGCTCCTCCAAGGAACTGCTGTCCTCCGGGGGCAATGCCTCCGGCCCGGTCTCCTTCATGCGCGGCGCCGACGCCTCCGCCGGCACCATCAAGTCCGGCGGCGCCACGCGCCGCGCCGCCAAGATGGTCGTCCTCGACGTCGACCACCCCGACATCGAGGACTTCGTCGAGACCAAGGTCAAGGAGGAGGAGAAGATCCGCGTCCTGCGCGACGCGGGCTTCGACATGGACCTGGGCGGCGACGACATCACGTCTGTCCAGTACCAGAACGCCAACAACTCGGTCCGGGTCAACGACGAGTTCATGAAGGCGGTCGAGCAGGGCGGCAGGTTCGGCCTGCGGGCCCGGATGACCGGCGAGGTCATCGACGACGTCGACGCCAAGGAGCTCTTCCGCAAGATCGCGGAGGCCGCCTGGGCCTGCGCCGATCCCGGCATCCAGTACGACGACACCATCAACGCCTGGCACACCTGCCCCGAGTCCGGCCGGATCACCGCGTCGAACCCGTGCAGCGAGTACATGCACCTGGACAACACGTCCTGCAACCTGGCCTCGCTGAACCTGATGAAGTTCCTCAAGGACGACGGCCAGGGCAATCAGTCCTTCGAGACCGAGCGGTTCCAGAAGGTCGTCGAGCTGGTCATCACCGCGATGGACATCTCGATCTGCTTCGCGGACTTCCCGACCCAGGCGATCGGCGACAACACCCGCGCCTTCCGCCAGCTCGGCATCGGCTACGCCAACCTCGGCGCCCTGCTGATGGCCACCGGCCACGCCTACGACTCCGACGGCGGACGGGCACTGGCGGGTGCCATCACCTCCCTGATGACCGGAACCGCCTACCGGCGCTCCGCCGAGCTCGCCGCCGTCGTCGGTCCCTACGACGGCTACGCGCGCAACGCCGGCGCCCACCAGCGCGTCATGAAGCAGCACGCCGACGCCAACGGCGTGGCCGTACGCATGGACGACCTGGACAACCCGGTGTGGGCCGCGGCCACGGAGGCCTGGCAGGACGTGCTGCGCCTCGGCGAGAAGAACGGTTTCCGTAACTCCCAGGCATCCGTCCTCGCTCCCACCGGCACCATCGGATTGGCGATGTCCTGCGACACCACCGGTGTCGAGCCCGACCTCGCGCTGGTCAAGTTCAAGAAGCTGGTCGGCGGCGGCTCGATGCAGATCGTCAACGGCACCGTCCCGCAGGCCCTGCGCCGCCTGGGCTACCAGGAGGAGCAGATCGAGGCGATCGTCGCCCACATCGCCGAGCAGGGCAATGTGATCGACGCCCCCGGTCTGAAGCCCGAGCACTACGAGGTGTTCGACTGCGCCATGGGCGAGCGGGCCATCTCCCCGATGGGCCACGTCCGCATGATGGCCGCGGTCCAGCCGTGGATCTCCGGTGCCATCTCCAAGACGGTCAACATGCCGGAGTCGGCGACCGTCGAGGAGGTCGAGGAGATCTACTTCGAGGCCTGGAAGCTGGGCGTCAAGGCGCTCGCCATCTACCGCGACAACTGCAAGGTCGGCCAGCCGCTCTCCGCCAAGAAGAAGGAGGAGAAGGCTGCCGAGGCCGAGGAGGCCGCGGAGCCTGCGGTCGAGAAGGTCGTCGAGTACCGCCCGGTCCGCAAGCGCCTCCCCAAGGGCCGCCCCGGCATCACGACGTCCTTCACGGTCGGCGGCGCCGAGGGCTACATGACCGCCAACTCCTACCCGGACGACGGTCTCGGTGAGGTCTTCCTCAAGATGTCCAAGCAGGGCTCGACCCTCGCGGGCATGATGGACGCCTTCTCCATCGCGGTCTCGGTCGGCCTCCAGTACGGTGTGCCGCTGGAGACCTACGTCTCGAAGTTCACCAACATGCGTTTCGAGCCGGCTGGTATGACGGACGACCCGGACGTGCGGATGGCGCAGTCGATCGTCGACTACATCTTCCGCCGACTGGCGCTGGACTTCCTGCCCTTCGAGACCCGTTCCGCGCTCGGCATCCACTCCGCCGAGGAACGCCAGCGTCACCTGGAGACCGGCTCCTACGAGCCCTCCGACGACGAGCTGGACGTGGAGGGCCTGGCCCAGTCGGCGCCGCGCGCCCAGGAGCTGAAGGCCATCGCCACGCCGAGGGCCGGGGCCGAGGCCGCCAAGCCCGCGCCGCAGCAGGCGCACACCAGCGCAGAGCTGGTGGAGATGCAGCTGGGCATCCAGGCAGACGCCCCGCTGTGCTTCTCCTGTGGCACGAAGATGCAGCGCGCCGGGTCCTGCTACATCTGCGAGGGCTGCGGCTCGACGAGCGGCTGTAGCTGATTCCCGCGCCCGACGCGGGCGTGAACCTCCCGCCGAGGGCGGTGGAGCCGGTTCGCCGGCGCCACCGCCCTCGGCGTCCGGGACGGGACGCGCACCGGGGGCTGCCCCTGCAGGGCTCCGATGGCAGGCTCGCGCGCCGATCAACAGAATCGAGCAGGTCGGGTGCCGGTGAGCGAGCCGCCCGGGCCCGGACGGCCCGGAGCCCCGGCCGCCCTGTCCGGCCGGCCCCTCCCGCCGCTCCGCCTGAGCCCGGACAACCCCGCTGCCGCGGCTCGGTGCCTTTCCGGCTGCCCTACGCCGCGTCCGTCACCGCCGCGGGACTCCCCTGGCCCCAGAGCCCGCGCGCGCCCGTCCAGGGGCCGACGTCGCGGGTACCCTCGACGCGCACTTCGCCATGTGCCGGTGCGTCACGACGAAGACGTCCCGTGCCGCAGGGAGATCCCGAGGCACTGATCAGGCAGACGGGTCGCGGTGACGTCCTCGGGGGCGGGCGCACCGCGCCGAGTCACGGTGCCTCCCGGTACGGCAGGCACCCCGCCACCGCCGGCTGCT
>NZ_JBAGKH010000028.1:0-92363 GCF_036689765.1 Streptomyces poriticola | reverse complement strand
AACACCACCCCTCGGTCCTCGGCCAACCGCTACGCGCCGATCTTCTGCTTCACCTGCGCCAGGGACGGGTTCGTGAGCGTCGAGCCGTCGGCGAAGAGCACGGTCGGGACCGTCTGGTTTCCGCCGTTAGCCTTCTCGACGAACGCCGCGGACGCCGGGTCCTGCTCGATGTTGATCTCGGTGTACGCGATGCCCTCGCGGTCCATCTGGCTCTTGAGCCGGCGGCAGTAGCCGCACCACGTGGTGCTGTACATCGTCACAGTGCCCAACATGTCTCTGGCGCTCCTTCGGCGGGGCTGGGGGTTGCGTGGTCGCAGACGGGGAACGTACGGGACCGGCTCGCCATTCCCGCAAGCGGCCCCACCGCATTCGTACGACTATCTGGGCCCGCCTGTGGACAACCGGCACACCCGTCTCCGGCGACCTGGCAGCATGGCCGTGTGACAGCAGCAACGCACTCCACCCTCTTCCCGCAGGCACCGGACACGGCCGACGCGGTGCTCGGCGGGCTCGACCCCGAGCAGCGCGAGGTCGCCACGGCCCTGCGCGGTCCGGTGTGCGTGCTGGCAGGTGCCGGCACCGGCAAGACCCGCGCGATCACCCACCGCATCGCCTACGGGGTGCGGGCCGGAATCCTCCATCCGTCCAGCGTGCTCGCCGTCACCTTCACCAACCGCGCCGCCGGCGAGATGCGCGGCCGGCTCCGTCAGCTCGGCGCGGCCGGCGTCCAGGCCCGTACCTTCCACTCGGCGGCGCTCCGCCAGCTGCAGTACTTCTGGCCGAAGGCGGTCGGCGGCGCCATGCCCCGGCTCGTCGACCGCAAGATCCAGCTTGTCGCCGACGCGGCCGCCGCCTGCCGTATCCGCCTCGACCGGGGCGAGCTGCGCGACGTCACCGCCGAGATCGAGTGGGCCAAGGTCACCCAGACCGTGCCCGCCGACTACGCCGTGGCCGCGGCCGGGGCCGGGCGCGAGGCACCCCGCGGCGCCGCCGAGATCGCCCAGCTCTACTCCGCCTACGAGGACCTCAAGCGTGGTCGTGGCGTCATCGACTTCGAGGATGTCCTGCTGCTGACCGTCGGCATCCTCCAGGACCGGCGGGACGTCGCCGAGCAGGTCCGCGCCCAGTACCAGCACTTCGTGGTCGACGAGTACCAGGACGTCAGCCCCCTCCAGCAGCGGCTGCTGGAGCTCTGGCTCGGCGACCGCGACGACCTCTGCGTGGTCGGCGACGCCAGCCAGACGATCTATTCGTTCACAGGAGCAACCCCTGACCATCTGCTCGACTTCCGTACCCGCCATCCCGGGGCCACCGTCGTCAAGCTGGTCCGCGACTACCGCTCCACCCCCCAGGTCGTGCACCTCGCCAACGGCCTGCTCGCCCAGGCCCGCGGCCGCGCCGCCGACCACCGCCTGGAGCTGATCTCCCAGCGCCCGCCCGGCCCCCAGCCCGACTACACCGAGTACCCGGACGAGCCCGCCGAGGCCGAGGGGGCCGCCCAGCGCATCCGTGGGCTCATCGACTCCGGTGTCCCGGCCGCGGAGATCGCGGTCCTGTTCCGCACCAACGCCCAGTCCGAGACCTACGAGCAGGCCCTCGCCGACGCGGGGGTGCCCTATCAGCTCCGGGGGGCCGAGCGTTTCTTCGACCGCCCCGAAGTGCGCAAAGCCCATGTCGCCCTGCGCGGAGCGGCCCGCTTCGGCGGCAACGACTCGCTCCTCGACGACGCCGTCGACCTGCCGTCCCAGGTACGAGCCGTCCTGTCCGGGGAGGGCTGGACACCGCATCCCCCGGCCGGCTCCGGCGCCGTCCGGGAGCGCTGGGAGTCGCTGGCCGCCTTGGTGAGCCTGGCGCAGGACTTCACCGCGGCCCGCGCCGGCGCCACACTGAGTGACCTCGTCGCCGAGCTCGACGAGCGGGCCGGAGCCCAGCACGCGCCGACCGTGCAGGGGGTCACCCTCGCCTCCCTGCACTCGGCCAAGGGCCTGGAGTGGGACGTGGTGTTCCTGGCCGGAGTCACCGAGGGCATGATGCCGATCGCCTACGCAAAGACCGACGAGCAGATCGAGGAGGAGCGCCGCCTCCTCTACGTCGGAGTCACCCGGGCCCGCGAGCGGCTCCATCTGTCCTGGGCGCTCGCCCGCTCGCCCGGCAGTCGGCCGGGTCGTCGGCCCAGCCGCTTCCTCGACGGTCTGCGCCCCGGCTCGGGAGCACGGGCGGGCCGTCCGGCCGCGGGCGGGGCTCCGGCCGTGGAGCGAGGCTTCGCCCGCGCGGCCGGTGGCGGCCCCGTCGGGGCGGGAGCCGTCCCGCGGCGCAGACAGCGCACCCCCGCCCGCTGCCGGGTCTGCGGACGCACGCTCACCGACGCCGGCGAGCTGAAGCTGATGCGCTGCGAGGAATGCCCGTCGGACATGGACGAGGGCGTCTACGGGCGGCTGCGCGAGTGGCGCGAGGGCCAGGCTCGGCGCAGCGGCCAGCCGGCCTTCTGCGTCTTCACCGACAAGACGCTGATGGCGATCGCCGAGTCCGTCCCCGAGGACGACCACGAGCTGGCCCGCATCCCGGGGGTCGGGGTGCGCAAGCTCAACCGCTACGGAGCGGACGTCCTGGCCATCTGTGCAGGCAGACGGGTTGCGGGAGTTGACGAGGGCGACTGATACGAAGTCGTCGAGAAAATAGTTTGCGCATGCCCCAGGAATCCCCATAGGTTCTTGGGCACGGGGACAGCGGCCTTCCCGGAGGCCCTGAATCCGTGTTGTACTTGCATATCCGAGGACCGGTTCACCCCGGTCCCCCGAGACGCCGAGAGGAGGCGAGTCCAGTGACCAGCATCATCACCAGCTCCATCGTGAAAATGACCGATCGCTCGATCGTCTCCCTGTGCATGCTCGGCGGCTCCAACGCGGGCACCGGTCTGTCCGGCCTTCGTGCCCTGCGTCCGGCGTCCTCCATTGCCCCCGCGGGCCTTCCTGTCCGCGAGCGCAATGAGCGACCGACCAAGGCACGGGAAGCGGCAGCAGTAGCGGCACAGGCGCAGGCCTATGCCTTTGCGGCGACCGGTGCCGGATTCCGGAAGCAGACGACGCAGCACCACCTGATGTGGGCCTTCCGTGGGCCAGAACCCTGGAGTGATCCAGCCTGATCGCCGATCAGGCCGGCGCCTTCAGGGCCGCGGAACCCCATCCGGGATCCGCGGCCCTTCTGTTTGCCCCGAACGGGGCGACGGATCGAAGGGGCCTCGGGACAAGAAAGAACCCGGTACCAGCCGCCCCCCGGCCAACCGGCCGGAACGACCAGACGAGGAAGACGAACCGTGCAACTCGAAGCGCACGCCCCGTCCGTACCGCCTTCCGACACGATCCCCAAGCCCGTCCCCACGGAGGACTCCTTGACCCCCCTGACCGCGCTCACCGCGCTCGACGACGCCATCGAGAACCTCGGCGTGGCCGTCCCGTGCCGTTCCAACGACCCGGAGGTCTTCTTCGCGGAGTCCCCGGCGGACGTCGAGTACGCCAAGTCCCTCTGCCGCACCTGCCCGCTCATCGAGGCCTGCCTCGCCGGCGCCAAGGAGCGGCGTGAGCCCTGGGGTGTCTGGGGTGGCGAGCTGTTCGTCCAGGGTGTCGTGGTCGCCCGGAAGCGGCCCCGTGGCCGCCCGCGCAAGAACCCGGTCACGGCATGAACACCGCGGGAACGATCGACCGTCCTCTCACGCACGACCCCACGAAGCAGGCCCCGATGAAGCCGTCCACCCCCGAGCCCGCCGGCTCCGCAACCGAAGACTTCACCACGCACGGCGCGAACGAGTCGCGTCAGAACAGGACCCGAGAAATGCAACTCATCCCAGAAGCCCTCGCTCGTGCGCATATGCACGATCGACTGCACGAGGCCGAGCGGGAACGCCGGGCCGCGCGCCTGGTGTCCGCCCGCCGGATGCAGCGCCGGGCCGAGCGCGCCTCGCGGCGGGCCCGCCGTGCGCTGGCCATGGCGGTCATGCAGTAGGCCCTGCCACAGCCGTCCCACCCGAAGCGGTGGCCTCCCCGGCAGGTGAGGCGAAGCTCTCCTCCCGGGGGCCGGTCCGTCCGAGCGGACCGGCCCCCGCGGTGCGTTCCGCTCTCCTGCCCGGTCCCGGCGCTATCGTCACCGGGTGACGAGTCACCCCGGCGAACATGATGGCGGCTGCGGCCGCGGCCCCGGAGACCGCGACGGCGGCAGAGACGGGAGGGCCTCCCGGGTGTGTGCCCGATGCGGTACCACCGCCGAGGGCCTTCCGCCCACCTGGACCTGCTCCGTGGAGAACGGGAGCCGCCGCTACTTCTGCGAGGCGTGCTCCCGGGAGCACCTCCGGGCGATCGAGGGACGGCTCGACTCCGCCTGGTGGTAGGCCGCGGCATGCCCCCGGGGAGCGGGGCACGCCGGACTACGCCTCGGCGGCCCGTTCCTCCTCCGCGGCGGGCTCGAACCCCGGCAGCCACTCCTGCAGCTCCTCGCGCAGGCGCACCGTGGCCCCCAGCTGGCACAGCACACCGATCGTGCTCAGTGTCACCCGATGGATGAGCAGATACGCCGGCGGCAGATTGAGCTGCTTGCCCAGCTGATAGGCGGGGGAGCGGATGTCGCCGATCCGCGCCGCCTGGTTGCGCATCCAGCCGCGGGTGAAGGTGAACTCACCGACCCCCGCGGGTTCGATGATCGGCAGGAGGTAGTCGAGAACGGCGTCGGGGTCCAGCTCTATCGAGGCCTTGACGAAACCCTCGGCGCAGAGCATCTCGTGGACCGCCTCGGCCTCGCCGTCCAGGGCCATCCGCAGGGATTCGCCGATGGGCAGCGGCAGGCCGTCCGGGAGCCGGTCGACCGTGCCGAAGTCCAGCACTCCCAGCCGCCAGTCGTCCTCGCCGCCCGGGCCGCCGGGCAGCAGCCGGAAATTGCCGGGGTGCGGGTCGGCGTGCAGAAGGCCGGTGCGGGCGGGGCCGGCGAAGAGGAAGTGGGCGAGCAGCTGGCCGGCCCGGTCGCGCTGCTCCCGGGTGCCGTCCGCGATGATCTCGGACAGCGGGACGCCGTCGATCCACTCGGTGATCAGGACCTGCTCGCACTGGTGGACCACATCGGGTACGACGAGGTCCGGGTCGTCCGCGAACTCCGCGGCGTGCTCCCGCTGGGCCTGCGCCTCCAGGCCGTAGTCCAGCTCCTCGGAAACCCGGTCCTTCAGCTCCGCGATCAGCGGCTTGATGTCCAGGCCCGGGATCAGCGGGCCCAACAGACGGGCGAAGCGCCCGAGTTGGTTCAGGTCGGACACCAGGGCCTCGCCGGCGCCCGGGTACTGCACCTTGACCGCGACCTCGCGACCGTCCTGCCACACACCCCGGTGCACCTGGCCGATCGAGGCCGCGGCGGCGGGCTTGTCCTCGAACTCCAGGAACAGCTCGTGCCAGTCCTCGCCGAGTCGCTCCGCGAGCACGGCGTGCACCGTGCGGGTCGGCATCGGCGGGGCCGCCTCCTGGAGCCTGGTCAGCGCAGCCCGGTAGGGGCCGGCGATCTCCTCGGGCAGCGCCGATTCGAAGACGGACAGCGCCTGCCCGAACTTCATCGCGCCGCCCTTGAGCTCCCCGAGCACCTTGAAGAGCTGCTCGGCGGTGCGCTGCTGCAGCTGCTGGCCGACGAGGTCAGCCGACTCGCCGACGATCCGCTTGCCCAGTCCCCAGGTCGCCCGCCCGGCGAAGCCGAGCGGGAGCGCGGCGAGCTTGGCGGTCCGGGTGACCGCCTTCCGGGGAAGATCAGACATGCGCCCTCCAAGTCCCGTCCGGCCGTGCCGCCCCTGTTCCACGGCGTACCCGTGGCGATTCCCTACGGCGTACTCCTGCCGACGGCCGTTGCTCCGCCATTGTCTCGCGCCGCTCCCCGTCCTCGGAGGTGTGTTCCTGCTTACCCTTCGCCGCGGCCGCGCACGCGCACGCGGGGTGGGCGGGGACCGGCCGCTCCTGCCAGTCCAGCCGGGGCAGCGAGGTCTCCCAGCGAGCCCCGGCGCTGGAGGGCAGCTGTCCGTCCAGGAAGGTGAGCGCGTGCGCGGCGGCGAGCCCGGCGACCGTCATGGCCAGCGTCAGGTCACAGGGCCGAACCCGCTGACGGGCGCCGGAGCTCCACTGGGCCACCAGACGGGGCCAGACCGGGTCCCGGTCGGTGCGGTACTGGTGCAGACAGCCCGCGCAGCCCGTCTCCCCGGGCAGGACCAGCGGGCCCACCACGCCGGTCCCCTCCACGACACCCGCGTACAGATGCGGTGTGCCGGCGGCGATCAGGGAGTCGGCGGCGGAGGGGGTGGGGGCATGGACGGCGACGTCGTCCCGCGAGGCGAGGACGACCAGGGAGAAGCCCGGCCCGCCGTCCTCCTCCGGCGGCGAGGCGGGACCGCGGCGCCGTGCACGGTCCGGGGCGGCCGCGCGCACCGCGCGGCGGGCCGCCGTGTCCCTGCGGTCGCCGACGGCCTCGGCGGTCAGCCCGCCCGGTGCCACGTCCCAGGGTTCGACGCACCCGCCGTCGCGCACGTCGACCTCTCCGATCCCCGCACCCGACAGCAGCGAGGCGAGGACCGCGCCGACCCTGCCCGCACCCCGCACCTGCACACGCAGGGCGCGGCGGGCGGCCAACAGCCGCATCGGGTCCCCCGGACCGGTGGTGGTCAACGACAGCGAGGCCAGATCCGGCCGGAGCCGGTCCAGTGCCTCCGGCCGGACGCGGAGGGCGTCGGCTTCGGGACCGCCGCCGTGCGGGTCGTCCAGGAGCCCGGCCCCGGTCAGCCGCGCGACCAGCCGGTCGGCGTGGCCGTCCGGCAGATCCATGCGGCGAGCCTCCTCACGGAGCAGGGCCGTCCCGCGCGTGCCGTTGAGCAGCTCGAGGAAGCTGCCGGTCGTCAGGTCCACCGGACCCAGGGTCAGCGCGTGCGCCGGGGTCATCCCGAACTGCACGGTGTGAAGATCGCGCCAGCCGCGCCGCAGCGCGGGCTTCACCATCGGATGCATGACAGGCCCCCCGGAGGTCCGGAACTCGTGCGGGACGCCCCGAGGAACCGGGACCCCCTGTGCCGGGCACGGCGGTCGGTCCGCGCCCGGCAGAAGACAGCATGCCCGGTCGGGCGCCGGGGCGCCGAGAGTTGTCCACAGGCCGGGGTTGTTCGTCGTACTAATTGATGGTCTGGTTCGGGCGTCCGGCTGGACCCGCAGGAGCAAGGCCGCCGGCGTATCGGCCGAGGGTAATAGTCCGACAAATCGGACGCTTGGTGGGGTCGCGGCACCGAACCGTCCCGGAGCCGGGACTTCCCCGTGTGCAGCGGGTAACGTCGGGGCGTGTCCGCCGACCCACTGCACCGTGCCGGAACGCCCTCGCGCAAACCGGCGAGCCCGCCTCCGAGCGGCTCGCCCGGGAGCGCGATCGAGGTCCGCAGGAGCACCCGTCGCCGTAGAACGGTCTCCGCGTACCGCGAGGGCGATCGCACCGTCGTGCTGATCCCCGCCCGGATGTCCGAGGCGGAGGAGCAGCGCTGGGTGAACGTCATGCTCGACAAGCTCGCCGCCCAGGAGAGCAGACGCGTTCTCGGCGACACGGAGCTGGCGGAGCGTGCCGAGCGGCTGTCCGCACAGTACTTCGACGGGCGTGCCCGGCCCAGCTCGGTACGCTGGGTCACCAACCAGAACACGCGCTGGGGCTCGTGCACCCCGGCGGAGGGCAGCATCCGGCTCTCGCACCGTCTGCAGGGCATGCCCGAGTACGTCGTCGACTACGTCCTTCTGCACGAGCTCGCCCACCTGCTCGTGCCCGGCCACGGGCCCCGCTTCTGGCGGCTGCTGGAGTCCTATCCACGGACCGAGCGGGCCCGCGGCTACCTGGAGGGCGTCGTCGCCGCCGATCGGCTGCCGTACGTTCCCGGCGCGCGCGGGGAGTAGGGCGACCGCGCCGGAACCCGCCCCCGCGGCAGGGGCCGGACCGCCTCCGCCGCTGCCGCCGCCCCCTCGTGACAGCGCCGGAAACGACCCGTGTGAGCGCGTTCGCCACAGCCGGACGCGGGTTCTGTACCGGGTCTGTACCGGCTTGGTCCGGTCTCCGCGTTTGCCGCTAGCCTGGCGCGACGCACTCGCATTCGGGATGGGGGACGGTCGTACGCATGGCCAGGGAATTCCAACGCGGCCACAAGGCCAGGATCAGTGACCTCACCGCGGGCACCGATCTGTACGTAGGCGTGCAGATCGCCGGCCCGGGGCTGACCTTCGACATCAGCTGCTTCGGTCTGGACGCCGACGAACGGCTCTCGGACGACCGGTACTTCGTCTTCTACAACCAGCCGAAGTCCCCCGAGGAGGCCGTTCAGCTCCTGGGCGCCCAGGCCGGCGACACGGAGTCCTTCCGGGTCACTCTCGACCGGATCCCGCCGCAGATCCAGAAGCTCTCCTTCACGGCGACGATCGACGGCGCCGGTCAGATGTCGCAGGTCGCCGCCGGATACATCCGCATCGTCGCAGGCGGCGAGGAGGTGGCCCGGTACCCCTTCACCGGGACGGAGTTCTCCACCGAGCGCGCCGTGATGCTGGGTGACTTCTATCTGAAGGACGTGTGGCGGTTCGCCGCCGTGGGACAGGGTTTCGACGGCGGTCTCGACGCGCTGCTGAAGAACTTCGGCGGCGAGGTGGCCGAGGAGGAGCCGTCCGCACCGCAGCAGCCGCAGGCCGCAGCGCCCGGCTTCGCCCCGCCCGCACAGTCCGCCGCGCCCCCGGCGTTCGGCGCGCCCGCCGCGCAGGAGCCTGCGCACGCCGCGCCCGCGCCACCGCCCGCGCCCGCCGCGCAGGGATTCGCGCCTCCGGCCGGAGCCACCCCGCCCCCACCCCCGGTGCCCGATCCCCAGGTGCACGCGGCGCCGACCATCGTCGCGCCCATGAACACCCCGCCCGGTGGCCCCCCGGTGCCCCCGCCCGCCCCGGCGCCGCACGGCCGGCCGGGCCAGCCCAACCAGCAGCCGGCGCACGGCCAGGTCCCCGGCCAGAGCGCCCCCCTGCCACCCGGCTACGCCGTCCCGCCCCAGGCACCGCATGCACCCCAGGCACCTCAGGCCCCCCACGCGCCGCAGGCGCCGACCCCGCCGCCCGGCTACGGTCAGCCGACCCCGCCTCCGGGCTACGGCCAGCCGGCGGGCGGGCAGGCAGCCCCCTACGGCGCCCCGCAGGCCGTCCCCCAGGGCATGCCTCCGCAGGCCGCCCCCCACGGCGCCCCCCAGGGCATGCTTCAGGGAGCCCCGCAGGGCCCCGGAGTCGCCGCCGCGCTGGAGCAGTACCGCGAGACGCCCACCGGGCAGCGCTGGACCCAGCAGAACCGCAAACTCGTCCGCGTCGACCTCGGCATCGGCGACCAGCCCGTGCTGGCCCGGCAGGGCAGCATGGTGCTCTACCAGGGCAAGGTCGACTTCGGCTACAAGGGCGCCGGATTCTCCGGCCGGGTCGTGGGCAACGCCACCGGCCAGGAGATGCAGCTGATGCGCTGCACCGGCAAGGGCCAGGTGTTCCTCGCCGAGGATTCCACGATGCTGCACCCCATCGAGCTCCAGGGCGACGCCGTGTGCGTCTCCGCGGAGAACGTCCTCGCCTTCGACGAGAGCCTCACCTACGAGGTCCGCCGAATCGAGGGGCACGGCATCCCCGGCGGCGCGCTGTTCACGATGCAGTTCCAGGGCACCGGCACGATCGTCGTCAAGACGCACGGCACGCCCGTGGTGCTGCCGGTCACGCCCACCACGTTCGCGGACTGCAACGCGGTCGTGGCCTGGTCCGCGGCGTCCCAGGTGGTCGTCTCCAGCCAGGTGCGGATGCGGCGGAACTCCTACGCCGGCGACACCGGCGAGAGCGTCAACCTGCAGTTCCGGGGAGCGCCCGGCAACTTCATCGTCGTCCAGCCGTACGAGATCTGAGGGAGAGCCCGACATGAACCAGCCGCCGGCGGGCTACGCCCCCGCACCCGTGGCCGCCCGCATGGAGAACCACGGCAACCACATGCTGAAGGTCGCCATGCAGACCGGGAACGACCTCTTCGCGCGCGTGGGCTCGATGGTCGCCTACGAGGGCTTCGTCCAGTACGAGCCCAACCCGCCCGCCGTGCGCCAGATCGCCAAGGACTGGATGACCGGTGAGGGCGCGCCGCTGATGAAGTGCTCCGGGGACGGACTGCTCTACCTCGCCGACTACGGCGCCAACGTCGTCGTGATCAACCTCAACGGCGACGGGATCTCCGTCAACGCCACCAACCTGCTCGCCTTCGACGCCCACCTGTCGTGGGGTGTGGAGCGGGTCAAGGGCCTGGCCAAGTTCGCCGGGCAGGGCCTGTGGAACACCCGGATCTCCGGGCAGGGCTGGGTCGCGCTGACGTCCCGAGGCAAGCCGATCGTCGTCGACTGCGGCGGCGGCGAGGACGAGACCTATGTCGACCCGGACGCGCTCGTCGCCTGGTCCCCGAACCTGAAGGTGAAGGGCAAGCGCAGCTTCAAGGCGCAGTCGCTGATCGGCCGCGGCAGCGGCGAGGCCTATCAGATGGCCTTCTCCGGTCAGGGCATCGTCGTCGTCCAGCCCAGCGAGGACAGCACCGACCGGCTCCGGGGCCGGGGCTGAGGGGGAGCAGAGACACCATGCAGAGCCCGCTTTTCGCCTACAACGACCAGCAGACCCAGGAACGCTGGAGTCTGCAGAACAAGCAGATGCTGCGCGTCGCCCTCGACGGGCACGACGATCTCATCGCCCGCAAGGGCACCATGGTGGCCTACCAGGGGCTCGTCGAGTTCGACGCCGAGTTCCAGAGCAGCAGCCAGGCGCGCGCGCGTGCGCACACCGGCGAGGGCCTGGACCTGATGCGCTGCCACGGACAGGGCACCGTCTACCTCGCCAACCTCAAGCAGCACGTCCACATCATGGACGTGGACCAGGACGGCCTCACCGTCGACAGCAGCTACGTGCTCGCGATGGACTCCGCCCTGCACCACGAGGTCATCGCGGTCGACAGCCTGTACGGCATCTCCGGCTCCGGGAAGTACCAGCTCAACATCACCGGCCGCGGCAAGGTCGCCCTGATGACCTCGGGCATGCCGCTGCTGATGCAGGTGACGCCCGACAAGTACGTCAACTGCGACGCCGATGCGATCGTCGCCTGGTCCACCGGACTGCGGGTGCAGATGCAGGCCCAGACGCACTCCTCGGGCGTGTGGCGGCGGCGCGGCAGCACCGGCGAGGGCTGGGAGCTCAGCTTCATGGGCAGCGGCCACGCTCTCGTCCAGCCCAGCGAGCTGCTGCCGCCGCAGAACGCCGTGATCGGGCAGGGCCTCGCCGCGCAGTACGGCATGGGCCAGCAGGGAGCGCGCGGGCAGAACCAGGGCAACGTCTGGAGCTGACCGTCCGGAAAGCAGAAACGGACCGTCCGGAGAGCAGACGTAAGGGGCGGCCACCAGGGTGGCCGCCCCTTACCCGCGCTGGGTTCACAGCCTTGCGCGCGTCGCTTCCAGCAGTTGCAGGACCGACTCGTCGGCCACCTGCCCGACCTCGTCGTAGCCGAACCAGCGCAGGTCGAGGGACTCGTCGCTGATCGCTTCCACCGCCCCCGGCGGGGCCACCGCTGCGTACTGGATGTCCAGATGCCAGGCACACGGAGTGCGGTGCCGGTCCAGCCGCACCGGGCCGCCGGGCAGCAGGGCGAGCTGGGGGATGCCGGACTCCTCGGTGCCCTCGCGGAGGGCCGCGGCGGCCAGTGTCGCGTCGGCGGGCTCGCAGTGGCCGCCCATCTGCAGCCACATGCGCATCTTCTTGTGCAGGGTCAGCAGGACCCGGCCGCGGGGCGGGTCGACCACCAGGGCGCTCGCCGTGATGTGGCCGTCGCCGCAGGACTTCCACAGGCCGTCCGGGCGGGCCGCGAGATGGTCCAGATAGACCTGCCGCAGCCCGTCCTGGCCCTCGTAGCCCTTGAGCACGAGGACCGCGTCGTCATGGAGACTCACTCGGCGTCGTCGCCTCCGGTCCCGCCCTCGTCCTTCCTGAGATCCGGTTTCTGCTCGCCCGGCTCGTCCCCGTCCGGATTCTTCGGTTCCCGGTTGCCGGCGGCCTCGCCGAGCATCTTGTCCAGCTCGGAGAAGTCCATGTGCTCGCGGTGCACGAAACCGTCCGGGTCGTCCAGGTCGGTGGCGTTCGGCAGCATGTCCGGGTGGGACCACAGGGCGTCCCGGCCGTCGACCCCGCGCGCGTCCGTCAGGGACGCCCACAGCCGGGAGGCGTCGCGCAGCCGGCGCGGGCGCAGCTCCAGGCCGATCAGGGTGGCGAAGGTCTGTTCGGCGGGGCCGCCGGAGGCACGGCGGCGGCGCAGGGTCTCGCGCAGCGCGTCGGCGGACGACAGCCGCGGCTTGGCGGCGGCGTGCACCACCGCGTCGACCCAGCCCTCGACCAGGGCCAGAGCCGTCTCCAGACGGGCCAGGGCGACCTTCTGCTCCGGGGTGTCCTCCGGCTGGAACATGCCCTGCTGGAGTGCGTCCTGCAGCTGCTCCGGGTTCTGCGGGTCGAACTGGCCGACCACGTCCTCCAGCTTGGCGGTGTCGACCTTGATACCGCGCGCGTAGCCGTCGACCGCGCCGAAGAGATGGGAGCGCAGCCACGGCACATGCGCGAACAGGCGCTGGTGGGCGGCCTCGCGCAGGGCGAGATAGAGCCGCACCTCCTCCTGCGGGACGCCCAGGTCCTTGCCGAACGACTCGACATTGACCGGCAGCAGGGCGGCCTTGCCGGCCGGGCCCAGGGGCAGGCCGATGTCGGAGGAGCCGACCACCTCGCCGGCGAGCACGCCGACGGCCTGGCCGATCTGGGTGCCGAACATGGCGCCGCCCATGGAGCGCATCATGCCGATCAGCGGGCCGGCCATGGCCTGCATCTCCTCCGGCAGCACATCGCCCATGGCGGTGCCGACGCGCTCGGCCACCGGGTCGACCAGCTCCTGCCAGGCGGGCAGGGTCGCCTCGACCCACTCGGCACGGCTCCAGGCCACCGCGGTGCCCGCGCCGGAGGGCAGTGCGGTCGCGTCGTCGAGCCACAGGTCGGCAAGGCGGACGGCCTCCTCGACGGCGCCGCGCTGGGCCGGGCCGACGCTGGCGTCCTTCGAGCCGTCCGGAGCGCCCTGGGCGACGGTCTGGCGGGCGATCTGCTTGGCCATGTCCCAGTTCACCGGGCCGCCCTCGTAGGAGAGCATCTGGCCGAGCTGCTGGAACGCGGCGCCCAGGTCGGTGGGGTTCAGCGAGCCGAACATGGCGGCGAACGGATTGTCCGCACCGGGGCCACCAGGGCCTCCGGCTCCGGGCATGCCGAATCCGAACGGGTTGGCAGGTCCCTGACCACCGCCGCTCTGCTGGTCCTTCTTCTTGCCCTCGTCGCCGTCGTCCGGCTCCTCCGGCGGAAGGCCGAATCCGAATGGGGTGTCACTCACGGGGTTCCTCGGCTGGTAGGGCCGCCGGTTCCTTCCGGCGGCACGGCTGCCCGACATCACCACCCAGCGTAGACACCATTGGGCGGTTCGGGCCTCGGTGCTTCGCCGACTCACGGCCTGCGGCAGGATGGATGCCACCTGGTACGTACGCGTCGCTCGCGCCCGTACTGAAGACAACCGCTGGAGACGCCCGGTGAGTTCCCCAGATCCGCAGGTTCGCGCAGCGCGAAACCAGTCAACCAGTTCCGCCGGCCCCGCGCCGCGCGGACCCGTCGTCGCGGTCACCGGTGCCGCGACCGGCGTCGGAGCGCTGCTCACCGCGCGGCTCGCGGCGTCCGACGAGGTCAAGCAGGTCGTCGCGATCGACGAACGGCGCGGTGAGTGCGCGGATGCGCAGTGGCACATCCTGGACGTACGGGACCCGGCGATCGCCGAGAAGCTGCGCGGCGCCGACGTCGTGGTGCACCTTGCACTCGACCTGGACCTGGAGACCGACGCCGCCGCCCGGACGGCCTACAACGTCCGGGGCACGCAGACCGTGCTGACCGCCGCCGCGGCCGCCGGCGTCCACCGGGTCGTGCTGTGCACCTCCTCGATGGTCTACGGGGCGCTGCCGGACAACGAGCTGCCGCTGTCGGAGGACGCCGAGCTGCGCGCCACGGCGGAGGCCACCGGGGTCGGCGACCTGCTGGAGGTCGAGCGCCTCGCCCGCAGGGCGCCGCGCGCCCACCCGGGCCTCAACGTGACCGTCGTCCGCCCGGCGGTGCTGGTCGGCGGCACGGACACCGCGCTGACCAGGTACTTCGAGTCACCCCGGCTGCTGGTGGTCGCCGGGTCGCGGCCCGCGTGGCAGTTCTGCCACGTCGAGGACCTGTGCAGCGCGATGGAGTACGCCGTGCTCGAGAAGGTCGAAGGGGAGCTGGCCGTCGGCTGCGACGGCTGGCTGGAGCAGGAGGAGGTCGAGGAGCTCACCGGCATCCGGCGGATGGAGCTGCCCTCGGCGGTCGCCCTGGGGGCCGCGGCCCGGCTGCACCGGATCGGGCTGACCCCGTCCCCGGCCGGGGACCTGGCGTACACGATGTACCCCTGGGTGGTCAGCGGCAGCCGGCTGCACGACGCGGGGTGGCGGCCCGCGTACACCAACGAGGAGGTGCTCGCCGAGCTCCTCGAGGAGGTCTCCGGACGGCACACGGTCGCCGGGCGGCGGCTCGGCCGCAAGGACGCCACCGCGGCCGGTGCGGCGGGCGCGACGGTGGCTCTGCTGGGCGCCGCCGCGGTGGTGCGCCGGGCCCGGAAGGCCAGGCGGCGGATCTGAGCGCCGTCCGGCGCCCGCGCGCTCTGCAGTCCCGGGCCGGGCGGGTGCCGGTACGTGCCCGTCCGGCCGGGACGCGCGGTCACCGTCTGTAGGAGCCTCCGAACCGGCACGCGTGCGTGCCGGGCGATGATGCCATTCACCGCCGTCCGTGCCGTGGGGCACGATGGACCTATGGCAACCATCAACGACCACCCCGGTGAGCAGGCCGCGCAGGAGCCGATCAAGCTGATCGGGATCCGGGAGACACCGCTGTCCGTGGACGAGGTCCTCCGGGCCGTCGGGGACGCCGCGGCGGGCGGGATCTCCCTGTTCGCCGGTACCGTGCGCAACCACGACGGGGGCGCCGACGTCGACGAGCTCGGATACTCGTGCCACCCCAGTGCCGAGGCCGAGATGCGGCGGATCGCCGAGAAGGTCGCGGCCCAGTACCCGGTCCGAGCCCTGGCCGTCGTCCACCGGGTCGGCGACCTCGGCGTCGGGGACCTCGCGGTCGTGGCCGCCGTGGCCTGCCCGCACCGGGGCGAGGCCTTCGACGCCTGCCGGAAGCTGGTCGACGATCTCAAGCACGAGGCGCCGATCTGGAAGCACCAGAAGTTCTCCGACGGCACGGAGGAATGGGTCGGGGCGTGCTGAACGGGCCCCGGTCTCCGGTTGCGTAACCGCACCCCTCCCCGGAGCGTTGTCACTGCGGATGGTTAATCTGCTGATCAGTCAGTCGCGGACGCTCTAGGGGTTGGGAGGTCGGCATGGCGGCGCTCGCTTGGTTGCTGATTCCGCTTGTGGCTGCTGTCGGCGCGAGTCTGTGGGGCAGTTGGGCCAACCGGACACGCAAGGTGCGGGGCGACGGCCCCGAGCTCGACGGGTACGCCCGGTTCCGGGAGGCGATGGAGAAGCCCCGTGGCGGCGCCTGACGCGTGACCGCCCTGACAGTGCTCCGACAGGAGCGTCCCGTACTGTCGAGGCATGCCACGCCGCACCGCGACGATGCTCGCCTCCACCCTGATGCTGATCGCGCTCCTGTGCGCGGGAGTGTTCATCCCCGTGCCGTACTCGGAGATGACCCCGGGGCCGACGGTGAACACCCTCGGTGACCACGACGGCGAGCCGGTGCTGCAGATCTCCGATCGCAAGACGTACGAGACGAGCGGTCATCTGAACATGACCACCGTCCGGGTCACCAGCGCCGACTACCGGATGAACCTCGTCGAGGCCGTCTACGGCTGGCTCGCCCACGACAACAAGGTCGTGCCGCACGACACCCTGTATCCGAACGGCAAGACCGAGGAGGAGTCCACCCAGGAGAACGCCGAGGAGTTCAGCCAGTCCCAGGAGAGCGCCAAGGTCGCCGCCCTGAAGGAACTGGACATCCCGGTGCAGTCCTGGGTGGTCGTCTCCACCGTGGTCAAAGGCTCTCCGTCGCAGGGCAGGCTGCACGCGGGCGACGTGATCAAGGCGGTCGACGGCACACCGGTCGAGGAGCCCGCCGACGTGGCGGAGCTGGTGACCGAGCACCAGCCCGGCGAGGACGTCGTCTTCACGGTCGTGCCCGCGAAGGAGCAGGCCGCCGCGGAGAAGGAGAAACGCACGGCGACCACGACCGAGGACGTCACCATCACCACCACGACCTCCGACGACGCCGGTGAGAAGCGAGCCATCGTCGGGATCTCCGCCGGGATCGACCACACGTTCCCGTTCACCGTCGACATCCGGCTCGCCGACGTCGGCGGCCCGAGCGCCGGACTGATGTTCGCTCTGGGCATCTACGACAAGCTCACGCCGGGCAGCCTCACCGGCGGTGCGTTCGTCGCGGGGACCGGCACCATCGACGACGACGGCAAGGTCGGCCCGATCGGCGGCATCGAGATGAAGACCGTCGGCGCCCGCGACAAGGGCGCCCAGTACTTCCTGACCCCGGCCGACAACTGCGCGGCCGCCGCCCAGGACGTCCCCGACGGTCTCACCCTCGTGAAGGTGGACACCATGGACGACGCCCTCGGCGCCCTGACGGACATCCGCTCCGGCGACACAGCGGACCTGCCGAAGTGCAGCGCGGGCTAGAGCACCCACGCCGCGCCGCCGCGCCTCAGTCGCCCGGCAGAGCCGCCGGCCGGGTCACCCGGCACCGCCGCGCGGCCGGTGATGCCCCGAAGACGCCGGACCGACCCTAGTCCTCGAACGTCGACGACAGCGCCTCCGCCAGCCCCGGTACCAGGGCGGAACCGGTGAGCACCTCCACAGGGGAGTCCTTCTCGCGCAGGCGCAGCGCCGAGTCGCTGGTCCCGTCCCGCAGTACCGCGACGGTCATCCGCACCTCCTGCCGCTCCGGGTGCTCCGCGACCCACGCGGCCAGCTTCGTCTCGTCGAGCCCTTCCGGGACCTGGGCCTCGGCGGACGGCGGCAGCATCAGACGTTCTACGCTGAGGGCGCAACCGGCCACCGCGTCGGGCCAGGCGATCGTGCCCAGGAACTCGTCCAGCGGCCGGTCCGTTGGAATCTCGTCCTGTTCGATCGGAGTGAGGCCGGAGGACTCGGAAGCGTCCTCCAGCCCGAGCCGGTCGGCGAGCGAGGGCTGCTCGGTCCGCAGGCGGGCGGTGTCGACGAGGGCGAAGAGGCGTGCAGGCTGGTCCCAGCCGAGGCCGGAGACGTACTCGTCGATCTCCAGCACGGCGCGGGTGAGCGGGTTTGCTGCCATGGGGGTGTTGGACATGGTCACAATCCTGCCTCGTTCCTGGCCTGAATCGGGAACCGAGTAAACGATGAGTAAGTTGCATATGTGTGGGCCCACGATCACGGGGGCGCACGGACGGCCCGCGAACCCGAGGGCCTGACGGTTTCAACAGCGATTTCGAGGGGCGCACCTTGGCTTTCCAGATGCCGGACCGCGGCGGAGGCCCGACGGGGCCACGGATCAGAGTGGGCCGCCCGTCCCGGCGTGTCCGGACCCTGCTTCTGACGTTGGGCGTCCTGGCCGTCCTCGGCATGGCGTTCACCATGTTCGCGGGCTTCTGGACGGACTGGCTCTGGTACCGGTCGGTCAACTACTCGTCGGTGTTCACGACGACCCTGTGGACCAAGATCGGCCTGTTCTTCGTGTTCGGCCTGCTGATGGCGCTCGCCGTCGGGTTCAACATCTGGCTGGCCCACCGGCTGCGCCCGCCGCTGAGCGCCATGTCCATGGAGCAGCAGAATCTCGACCGGTACCGCATGGGTATCGCCCCGTTCAAGAAGTGGCTGCTGCTCGGTATCACCGCCCTGGTCGGCCTGATCGCCGGCGCCTCGGCCGCCGGCCAGTGGCGCACCTGGCTGATGTGGGTCAACGGCGTGCCGTTCGGCCAGAAGGACCCGCAGTTCCAGCTCGACGTGTCCTTCTACGCGTTCGACCTGCCCTGGTACCGGTTCCTGCTCGGCTTCGGCTTCGCCGCCGCGATCCTGTCGGTGATCGCCGCCGCGGTCACCCACTACCTGTACGGCGGGCTGCGCATCACCAGTCCGGGCGCGCGTGCCACCGCCGCGGCCACCGGCCACCTCTCCGTGCTCATCGGCATCTTCGTCGCACTGAAGGCGGTCGCGTACTGGCTGGACCGCTACGGCCTCGCGGTGAAGTCCAGCGACTTCAAGGCCACCGACAACTGGACGGGCCTGCGCTACGTCGACGCCAACGCCTACCTGCCCGCCAAGACCATCCTGTTCTGCATCGCCGTCATCTGCGCGCTGCTGTTCTTCGCCACCATCTGGCGGCGCACCTGGCAGCTGCCGCTGATCGGCTTCGGCCTGATGGTGCTGTCGGCGATCCTCATCGGCGGTCTCTACCCGGCGCTGGTCCAGAAGTTCCAGGTCCAGCCCAACGAGCAGGCCAAGGAAGCCCCGTACGTCGCGAAGAACCTCAAGGCGACGCGTGAGGCCTACGGCATCGACGGCACGCAGGTCTCCGACTACGAGGGCGAGACCAAGACCGAGGACCTGACCACGCTGCGGGACGACGTCCACGACGCCGCCAGCATCCGGATCATGGACCCGAACATCGTCTCGCCGACCTTCCAGCAGCTCCAGCAGATGCGGAAGTACTACGCATTCCCGAACAATCTGGACGTCGACCGCTACAGCAAGGACGGCCAGGACCAGGACACGGTCATCGGTCTGCGTGAGCTGAATCTCGCGGGCGTCGACAAGAAGAACTGGATCAACAACCACTTCCGCTACACCCACGGCTACGGCGTGGTCGCGGCCAAGGGCACCGAGGTCGACTCCCGGGGACGCCCGGTGTTCACCGAGTCCGACCTGCCGTCCCAGGGTGATCTGGGCGAGTACGAGCAGCGGATCTACTACGGCGAGAAGACCACCACCTACTCGATCGTCGGCGGTCCCCAGAAGGAGATCGACTACTCCGACGACGACGGCGAGAAGACCTTCAGCTACGACGGCAAGGGCGGTGTCGATCTCGCCAACCCGCTCAACCGCGCCGCGTACGCGGCGGCGTTCGGCGAGCCGCAGATCCTGTACTCCGGCGCGATCGGCGACGGATCGCGGATCATGTACAACCGCACACCGAAGGAGCGCGTCGAGGCGGTCGCCCCGTGGCTGACGATCGACGGCGACGCCTACCCGGCGAAGGTCGGGAACCGGATCCAGTGGGTCGTCGACGCCTACACGACGACCAACGGCTATCCGTACGCCTCCCGCACCACGCTCGGTGACACCACCGCCGACTCGCTGACGGCCGCCAACGACCAGCGCGCGGTGGTGGCCCAGGAGAACCAGGTCAACTACATCCGCAACTCGGTGAAGGCGACCGTCGACGCGTACACCGGCGAGGTCAAGCTCTACCAGTGGGACACCAAGGACCCCGTCCTGAAGACCTGGATGAAGGCCTTCCCGGACACGGTCGAGCCCAAGAGCGAGATCTCCGACGACCTGATGGCCCATCTCCGCTACCCGCAGGACCTGTTCAAGGTCCAGCGCGAGCTGCTCACCCGCTACCACGTGAAGGACGCCAATACGTTCCTCAGCGGCAGCGAGGTCTGGCAGGTGCCGGACGACCCGACCAACAAGTCGGGCGACGCGGTGCCGCCGTACTACCTCAGCATGAAGATGCCCGACCAGAAGGAACAGGCGTTCTCGCTGACGACCACGTTCACCCCCAACGGACGTGACAACCTGAGCGCGTTCATGGCGGTGGACGCCGAGGCGGGCACCGACGGCTACGGCAAGATCAGAATTCTGAAGCTGCCGACCAGCACCACCGTCAACGGTCCGCAGCAGGTCCAGAGCCAGTTCAACTCAGAACAGGACATCGCCGAGTCCATCAGGCTGCTGAGAGGCGGCGACTCGGAGGTCGAGTACGGCAACCTGCTGACCGTGCCGCTGGACGGCGGACTGCTCTATGTGGAGCCGGTCTACGTACGCGGTGGCGGCCTCAAGTACCCGCTGCTGCGCAAGGTGCTGGTGTCCTACGGAGGCAACACCGCCTTCGAGGACACCCTGGACCAGGCCCTGAACAAGGTCTTCGGCGCGGAGGGTGCGACCACCGAGCCGCCGGAGGAGGGCGAGGACACGACCACACCGCCTCCGCCCACGTCCAGCGACCCGACGGTCCAGCAGGCCCTGGAAGACGCCCAGAAGGCCTTCGAGGCCGGGCAGCAGGCGCTGAAGGACAACGACTGGACCAAGTACGGCGAGGCGCAGAAGGACCTGGAGGAGGCGCTGCGGCGGGCCGAGGAGGCTCAGGCGCAGGCCGGTCAGGGCGACGGAGCCGGCGGGAGCGGCGGTGATCAGGCCGAGTCGAGCCCGTCCCCGGACGCCGGCACTGACTCCGGCTCCGACTCCGGTTCGGGCGGCGGCTGACCGGCCCCGCCCGAAGGCCGCCGACCGGCCTGGTCAAGGGCCTACCCCGCGCCGTGATACGGTTGTGAACACAACGGCGCGGGGTGGAGCAGCTCGGTAGCTCGCTGGGCTCATAACCCAGAGGTCGCAGGTTCAAATCCTGTCCCCGCTACTGACGTCGACGTCCGAGACGTACGACACCGAAGGCCCGGATCCTGACAGGGATCCGGGCCTTCGTGGTGTGCGAACGCATGTGCCGATCCGGGTGACGGCCGCGCCGGCGAAGGGAGTTGAGCGATCTGTGTTTGACTTGTCTCTCTGTGGGCATGTCGACAAAACGCTGAAGTGACCTCACTGGCTGCGGTATACCAGGTGTACCCAGGTTGCAGGTGGTGCGACGATGGACGTTATGGGGGACATGGCAACTCTGTTCGAGACGGGGCGATTTGCGCAGCCATCCGCTCCCGGAGCGACCGGGGACGAGGCCACCGAGGCCACCGAGGCGGCCGACCAGGCGGCCGAGGAGGTGCGGCAGCGGCTGGCCGCCGAAGCCGGAGATGTCGAGGCGATGAGCGTCCTCGGAGCCATGCTGCTGCGCCGCGGTGATCTCGACGGAGCCGAACCCCAGCTGCGCGCCGCCACGGCGGCCGGCGACCGCGCCGCCGCCAACAACCTGGGCGTCCTGCTGCACCAGCGCGGCTACGCCGACGAGGCCGCCGGGTGGTGGCGGATCGCCGCCGTCGCCGGATCGGCCGCCGCCGCCCACGCACTGGGCCGGCACTTCCGCGAACGCGGGGACGAGCCCGCCGCGGAGTACTGGCTGCGCCAGTCCGCCGAACAGGGGCACGTCCTGGGTGCCTACGCGCTCGCCGACCTGCTGGAGCACCGTGGTGCCGAGGGGGCCGAGCGGTGGATGCGGGCCGCTGCGGAGCGCGGGCACCGCGAGGCCGCCTACCGGCTGGCGCGGGTACTGGACCGGCGGGCCGTGCGGGACGCCGACGCTGACAACGGTGTCGGGCCCGCCGGAGCCCGCACCGAGGCCACCGCGCCGGCCGCCCGCGAAGCCTCCGATGCGGGCGATGCGGGCGATGCGGGCGATGCGGGTGACGCGGGTGACGCGGGTGACGCGGCGGAGGCCGAGCAGTGGTACCGGCAGGCCGCCGCCCGCGGCCACCGGCGGGCCGCCCTGCACCTCGGCGCGATTCTGGAGCGGCGTGGCGAGCTGAAGGAGGCCGGCCGCTGGTACCTGACCTCCGCCAAGGACGGCGAGGCGCGCGCCGCCTGCGCGCTGGGCTTTCTGCTGCGGGACGCCGGCGATCCGGAGAGCGCCGCGGTGTGGTGGCTGCGGGCCGCGCAGGACGGCGACGGCAATGCCGCCAACGCGCTGGGCGCGCTGCACGCCGAGCGCGGCGAGACCCAGACCGCCGAGCGGTGGTACCGGGCCGCGATGGACGCCGGGGACGACAACGGGGCGTACAACCTCGGGCTGCTCTGCGCCGAGCAGCAGCGCACCGCACAGGCCGAGCAGTGGTACCGGAGGGCGGCCTACGCCGGGCACCGGGAGGCGGCGAACGCGCTGGCGATCCTGCTGCTGCAGGGCGGCGACCGGACCGGGGCCGAGCCGTGGTTCTCCAAGGCCGCGGAGGCGGGCAGCGTCGACGCGGCGTTCAACCTCGGCATCCTGCACGCCGGGCGCGGGGAGGAGCGGGCCGCGCTGCGCTGGTACGAGCGGGCGGCGGCCGCCGGGCACACGGAGGCGGCGCTGCAGGTCGGCATGGCGCTGCTGCGCGACGGGGACGAGCAGGAGGCGGAGCGGCATCTGCGCTGTGCGGCTGGGGGCGGCAGTGCGGAGGCGGCATACCGGTTGGCCGACCTGCTCGATGCGCGTCGGCCGCCGGTGCCCGCGCACGAACTGGGCGAGCCGACGCATGAGCGGACCGAGTGCGAGGAGTGGTACGAGCGGGCGGCCTCGCAGGGTCACCGGCGGGCCCAGGTCCGGGTCGGGATGCTGGCGGCGGGGCGCGGGGACGTGGTGGAGGCGGCGCGGTGGTACCGGGAGGCGGCGGAGGCCGGGTCGCGCAACGGGGCGTTCAACCTGGGGTTGCTGCTGGCCCGGGAGGGCAGCGAGCCGGAGGCCGTGGTGTGGTGGCGGCGGGCTGCCGACGCGGGGCACGGGCGGGCCGCGCTGCGGCTTGCGCTGGTGTACGCGCGGCGAGGGGAGCTGGCGGAGGGGCAGCGGTGGGCCGACCGGGCGGTGACGTCGGGGCCGGAGGAGGTGGCGGAGCGGGCGGCGCGGTTGCGGGATGCGTTGCTGGAGGAGCTCTCGGCTTGACGCTGCGGGGCGCTGTGCTGCGGGGCGCTGTGCCGCGCAGTTTCGTGCCCGGTGATGCCGGGTGCTGGCCGGTGATGTCGTCGGGGCACCCGGCGAATCGCTGCGCGTGCCGGGCGGGGCCGTCGGACGTCCGCCGCGTTGCGGCGGACGCAGTGGGGGGCGCCGTCCGGCGCGGACGGGGCGTTGACCGCCCTCCCGGGCCACCGCCCTGGGGCACCGCCCAGGCCCTTGAGGCACTGGGGAGGCACGACTGCCCGTGGATGGGCGGCGGGGCGCCCGTGGTTGGTGGCGGTGCCCGTGGATGGGCGGCGGGGCACCCGCGTTGGTGGCGGTGCCGGTGGACGAGTGGCTCGGCACCCGCGGATGTGTGGCGTGACGTCGCGGATGTGTGCTCGGCACCGCGGATGTGCGGAATGTTGTCCGTGGTTGGGAGGGAGCACGGGGGATTTGCTTTTGTGCTTGAGGTTGACGTAACGTTGCATTCACCGACGCGGGGTGGAGCAGCTCGGTAGCTCGCTGGGCTCATAACCCAGAGGTCGCAGGTTCAAATCCTGTCCCCGCTACTGAAAGCCGAGGGCCGGAATCCGAAAGGGTTCCGGCCCTCGGTGTGTTGCAGGCGTCACACCGCAAATCCCTCGCGCGCAGCGAAGAGCCCCGGCGCCTCATCGGTGCCGGGGCCCTGGGTGTCTCTGTCTCTGCGTCTCTACACCGCTACGCCGCCGTGCAGTTCGGGCACAGGCCGCGGTAGGTCACCTCGACATCCGACACCGTGAAGCCGAAGCGCTCCGAGTCGGGGAGGTCGGCCAGCGGGTTGCCGGTCGGGTGGACGTCCCGGATCGAGCCGCACTGGGCGCAGACCAGGTGGTGGTGCGGCCGGTGGGCGTTGGGGTCGTAGCGCTTGGCGCGCCTGTCCGTGGCGACCTCGAGCACCTCGCCCAGCGAGACCAGCTCACCCAGCGTGTTGTAGACCGTCGCGCGCGAGATCTCGGGCAGCTTGGCCACGGCGCGGGCGTGCACCTCGTCGGCCGTCAGGTGGACGTGCTCGCCGTCGAGGACCTCGGCCACGACACGCCGCTGCGCGGTCATGCGCCATCCACGTCCGCGCAGCCGTTCCAGAAGGTCGCTCATGGGGGTCAGCCTAGCAGCTAAGGGGACCAGGTCCCGAACGGATGTGACTTTGGAGTCTTGCTTGACTTAGACATTGTCTATTGTAGGATCGGTACCGGCATTAGCCAAGGGACAGGATCAGGCAGTTTCGCCAGTAAGGGCGCAGGAGGAGCACGTGACTCAGGGACCGCTCACTACGGAAGCCGGTGCACCGGTGGCCGACAACCAGAACAGCGAGACCGCGGGCGTCGGCGGCCCGGTGCTCGTCCAGGACCAGCACCTGCTGGAGAAGCTGGCCCACTTCAACCGCGAGCGCATCCCGGAGCGTGTCGTGCACGCCCGGGGCGCCGGTGCCTACGGCACGTTCACGGTCACCGCCGATGTCAGCCGGTACACGCGGGCCAAATTCCTCTCCGAGGTCGGCAAGGAGACCGAGGTCTTCCTCCGCTTCTCGACCGTCGCCGGCAACCTGGGCGCGGCGGACGCCGTCCGTGACCCGCGCGGCTTCGCGCTGAAGTTCTACACCGAGGAGGGCAACTACGACCTCGTCGGCAACAACACCCCGGTGTTCTTCATCAAGGACGCCATCAAGTTCCCGGACTTCATCCACACCCAGAAGCGCGACCCGTACACGGGTAGCCAGGAGGCGGACAACGTCTGGGACTTCTGGAGCCTGTCGCCCGAGTCCACCCACCAGGTGACCTGGCTCTTCGGTGACCGCGGCATCCCCGCCTCGTACCGCCACATGGACGGCTTCGGCTCGCACACCTTCCAGTGGAGCAACGAGGACGGCGAGGCGTTCTGGGTCAAGTACCACTTCAAGACGGACCAGGGCATCGAGAACCTGACCGCCGAGGACGCCGCCGCGCTGGCCGGCGAGGACCCCGACTCCCACCAGCGCGACCTGCGCGAGGCCATCGAGCGCGGCGAGTACCCGACCTGGACGGTGTACGTCCAGATCATGCCGGTGGCCGAGGCGGCGACGTACCGCTTCAACCCGTTCGACCTGACCAAGGTCTGGCCGCAGGCGGACTACCCGCGGATCGAGATCGGCAAGCTGGAGCTCAACCGCAACCCGGAGAACATCTTCGCCGAGGTCGAGCAGTCGATCTTCTCCCCGGCGCACTTCGTCCCGGGCATCGGCCCGTCCCCGGACAAGATGCTGCAGGGCCGGCTCTTCGCCTACGGCGACGCCCACCGCTACCGCGTCGGCATCAACGCCGACCACCTGCCGGTGAACCGCCCGCACGCCACCGAGGCGCGCACCCACGCCCGGGACGGCTTCCTGTACGACGGCCGCCACAAGGGCGCGAAGAACTACGAGCCGAACAGCTTCGGCGGCCCCTTCCAGACGGACCGGCCGCTGTGGCAGCCGGTCGCGGTCTCCGGGGCCACCGGTGACCACGAGGCGCCCTCGCACGCCGAGGACGACGACTTCGTGCAGGCCGGCAACCTCTACCGGCTGATGTCGGACGGCGAGAGGGAGCGCCTGATCGGCAACCTGGCCGGCGCCATCTCGCAGGTCTCGCGCGAGGACATCGTCGAGCGCGCGATCGGCAACTTCCGCCGGGCGGACGACGACTTCGGCAAGCGGCTGGAGGTCGCGGTCCAGGCCCTGCGCGGCTGATATCCAGCACTGGACCGCTTGTCGCGGCGGCGGGCCGGACTCCCCGGGCGGGAGTCCGGCCCGCTTGCGCATGCTCCCCTCTGCGCATGGCGCATGGCGCACGCTGCACGGGCCACGGCGCACGGGTCCTGGCGTGGCCCACGGGTCGAGGGCGCGTGGCGCGTGTATCGCGGCGGTCAGGCCGTCACCGGTTCCTCCCGCTGCCGCCGCACCGGGGCCCAGCAGCGGATGATGTCGCGGACCGAGACGATCCCGGCCGGCTCGCCCCGCTCGAGCACGATGAGGTGGCGGAAGCCGCCGTGCGCCATGGCCTCCGCCGCCTCCTGCAGGGTCCAGGTGGGTGCGGCGAACACGACGTCGTTGGTGGTGTGGGCGTGGGTGCGCTCGTCGTCCGGGTTCTGGCCCCGGCCGACGGAGTCGAGGATGTCGCGCTCGGTGAGGATGCCGATGCCGCCGGCGTCGGGGTCGTAGACGATGGCCGCGCCGACCCGGCGGGCGGACATCAGGGCGGCGGCCTGGCGGAGGGTGTGGTCGGGGCCGATGGTGAGGACGACCGTACTCATGGCGTCGCGGACGAGCATGAAGGGAGCCACCTCCTACGGAATCCGTGACTTAGTTCATGGATTCACAAGTTCACAAGTGGGGGACTCTCAGAGTCGCAGCTGAAGCAGGGGTCAACAAGAGGGCGCTCGGGGCGCACCCGCGGCCCCGGCGTGCCGGGAAGCGCCGGTGCGCTCGGCGGAGCAGGTGCGCCCAGCGGCCCGGTGCGCCCAGCGGCCCGGTGTGCTCAGCGGCCAGGTGTGCTCAGCGGCCAGGTGTGCTCAGCGGCCAGGTGTGCTCAGCGACTCTGGCCGAGATGGCCCAGCAGCTCGTCGTGGAGCAGGCCGTTGGACGCCGCCGCATTGCCGCTGTGCGGACCGGGGCGCCCGTCCAGGCCGGTGAAGGCGCCGCCCGCCTCCGTCACGACGATCGCGTTCGCGGCCATGTCCCACAGGGAGAGCTCCGGCTCGGCGCAGATGTCCACCGAGCCCTCGGCGACCATCATGTACGGCCAGAAGTCGCCGTAAGCGCGCGTGCGCCACACCTCGCGGGTCAGGTCCAGGAAGCCGTCGAGCCGCCCCCGCTCCTCCCAGCCGCCGAGCGAGGAGTACGCGAAGGAGGCGTCGGCGAGCCGGGAGACCCGCGAGACCCGCAGCCGGGAGGCCGAGGTCAGATTGCGGCCGCTGAAGGCGCCATGGCCCTTCGCGGCCCACCAGCGACGGCCCAGCGCCGGTGCCGAGACCACGCCCACGACCGGCTGGTACCCGCCCTCGGCCGCCTCCATCAGGGCGATCAGTGTCGCCCACACCGGGACGCCGCGCACGTAGTTCTTGGTGCCGTCGATCGGGTCGATCACCCAGCGGCGGGGACCGGTGCCATCGACGCCGTACTCCTCGCCGAGGATCGCGTCGCGGGGGCGGGCGCGGGCGAGGTGACCGCGGATGAGCTCCTCGGCCGCCTTGTCCGCCTCGCTGACCGGGGTCATGTCCGGCTTCGTCTCGACCTTGAGGTCGAGGGCCTTGAAGCGGTCCATGGTCGTGGCGTCGGCGGCGTCCGCGAGGACGTGGGCGAGGCGCAGGTCGTCGAGGTAGTCCGGCATGCGGCCACCGTATCGGCCCGGATCGCCGCACAGCCACAGGGGCCACCGCGCGGCGTTGCCCCACGCCGCCGCCGCGAACCCTTGACACCGCCGGAGGTCGCGTCAACCCTGTGCGCAGAGCCGCTCGCCCCGAGGGAGGCGATGATGCCTGCAGCGCGGGAATCCCTGCTCGATGCCGCGTACACGGCGCTGAGGCGCCGCCCGTGGTCGGCGGTGCGGATGGTGGACGTGGCCGCATCGGCCGGGGTGTCCCGGCAGACCCTCTACAACGAGTTCGGCAGCAAGGAAGGGCTCGCCCGGGCACTGGTGCGCCGGGAGGCGGACGGCTATCTCACCGGCGTGGAGCGCGCGCTCGCCGGAACCGGTGACCCGCGCGAACGGCTCGCCGCCACCGCCGAGTGGACGACCACGGCCGCCCGCGAGAACGCGCTGGTACGGGCCCTGCTCACCGGCTGCTGGAGCGAGCGGCTGCCGGCACCGGGACTGTCGGCCGTGCGCTCCTCCGCCGCCGTGCCGGGGCAGCGCCGGGCGGACGGGGCGCTGCCCTCGCCCGCCGACCTCGTGGCCCTCGTCCGGGACCGGGCCGTGGCAGCGCTGGCCGCGCCCGGCACGCCCCGGACGGACCTCGCCGACCTGGCCCGGTGCGGTGAACTGGTGGCCCGGCTCGCGTTGTCCTGCGTCTCCGCGCCACCTGCCGAGGGCGGTGTGGCCGATCTCGTACGGGCCGCGCTGTCGCGCCGGCCGCCGCCGTGACGGCGGACGCGAGGCCGGACAGGACTCGGGGTGCCGAGCCGTACCAGGGTCAGTGTGCCGAGCCGGACAGTTGAAGCCCGATGATGCCGATGATCACCAGGCTGATGGAGACGATCTTCAGGGTGGACACCAGGTCGCCGAGGAAGACCATGCCGTAGATCGCGGTGCCCGCCGCCCCGATGCCGGTCCACACGGCATAGGCGGGGCCGACGTCCAGCCTCTTCAGTGCGAGGGTCAGCAGACCGAAGCTGCCCAGCGCGAAGGCGGCGAACGCGATGGTCGGCCACAGCCGGGTGAAGCCGTGCGACAGCTTCAGGCACACGGCGAAGCCGGTCTCGAGCAACCCGGCCACTATGACCAGCAGCCACGCCATGTGTCGTCCTCCCGTAGTCCCCGTACCGCAGTCCCCGCACCGCGACCGTGACCGCTTCGTCCGGCTTTGCTCGGGCTTGGATCCGGCTTGGTGCGATTATGCACTTACCGGTCCTGCCACCGGGCAAACAACGCGAAGCCGAATCGCCTTGGCCGGTCGAACGTCAGTCGCCTTCCCTGCGTTCCCGGGTCGCCAGCAGCCGGCGCAGCGAGTACAGACGCGCCGGGTCGGCCCGGCCCTCTGCCACCCACGCGTCCAGGGCGCAGTCGGGCTCGTCGTGACTGCATGCGCGCGGGCAGTCCACCGTGCCGGGCTCCAGGTCCGGGAAGGCGTGGATCACCCGCGACGGGTCGATGTGGGCCAGCCCGAACGACCGGACGCCCGGGGTGTCGACCACCCAGCCCTCCGCGCCTGCCAGAGGCAGTGCCAGCGCCGAGGTCGTGGTGTGCCGGCCCCGGCCCGTCACCGCGTTCACCCGCCCCGTCGACCGCTGCCGCTTCTCCGGCACCAGCGCGTTGACGAGTGTGGTCTTGCCCACGCCGGAGTGGCCGACGAAGGCGGTGATCTTGCCGTCCAGATGCTCGCGCACCCGGTCGGCCGCGTCGCCGTTGTCGAGTTCCTCGCGGCTGGTGACGACGTAGGGGATGTCGAGGGCGCCGTACAGCTCCAGCAGCTGGTCCGGCGGGGCGAGGTCGGACTTGGTCAGCACCAGCAGCGGGTCCAGACCGCCGTCGAACGCCGCGACGAGGCAGCGGTCGATCAGGCGCGGACGGGGCTCCGGGTCGGCCAGTGCGGTGACGATCGCGAGCTGGTCGGCGTTGGCGACGACGACCCGCTCGTAGGGGTCGTCGTCGTCCGCGGTGCGCCGCAGCAGCGAGGCGCGCTCCTCGATGCGGACGATGCGGGCGAGGGTGTCCTTGGCGCCGGACAGATCGCCGACCAGCGCCACCCGGTCGCCCACCACCGCCGCCTTGCGGCCCAGTTCACGGGCCTTCATCGCCACCACCGCACGGTCCTCGACGAGACAGGTCAGCCGGCCCCGGTCGACGGTGAGGACCATTCCCTCGGCCGCGTCCTCGTGCTTGGGCCGGATGCTGGTCCGGGGCCGGTTGCCCCGGCGGTTGGGGCGGGACCGGATGTCGTCCTCGTCGGTGTGCTTGCCGTAGCGGCGCATGGCGCTGAACCCCTATGCCCCGAGCATCCCGGTCCACAGCTCGGGGAAGTCGGGCATCGTCTTCGCCGTGGTCGCCACGTTCTCGATCTGCACGTCCTCGACCACGAGGCCGAGGATCGCGCCGGCGGTGGCCATGCGGTGGTCCTCGTAGGTGTGGAAGATCCCGCCGTGCAGCCGGCGCGGGCGGATGCGCAGGCCGTCGGCGGTCTCGGTGACATCGCCGCCGAGTTCGTTGATCTCCTTGGTGAGCGCGGCCAGCCGGTCGGTCTCGTGCAGCCGCAGATGCGCCACCCCGCGCAGCGTGGAGGGGGAGTCGGCCAGGGCGGCGACGGCCGCGATGCCCGGTGTCAGCTCGCCGACCTCGCTCAGATCGACGTCGATGCCGTGCACGGCACCCGAGCCGGTGAGGACCAGTCCGTAGTCGGTCAGTTCGCAGGAACCGCCCATCTCGGTGAAGATCTCGCGCAGCCGGTCACCGGGCTGGGTGGTGCGGGCCGGCCAGTCGGGGATCACGACCCGGCCGCCGGTCACCAGTGCCGCCGCCAGGAACGGCTGGGCGTTGGACAGGTCCGGCTCGACGGTCAGGTCGCGGCCGAGCAGCGCGCCCGGCGTCACCCGCCACACATTGGGCTCGCCGCCCGACTCCGGGCTGTCGACCTGGGCGCCGACCGCGCGCAGCATGTCGACGGTCATCCGGATGTGCGGCATCGACGGCAGCGTGGCGCCGGTGTGGCGGACCTCAACGCCCTGGTTGCAGCGCGGGCCGGACAGCAGCAGCGCGGAGACGAACTGGGAGGACGAGGAGGCGTCGACCGACACCGGGCCGCCGTCCAGGGCGCCGCCGCCGTGCACGGTCAGCGGCAGCGCGCCGCGCCCGTCGTCGTCGATCCGGGCGCCGAGCGTGCGCAGCGCGTCGATCACCCCGTTGAGCGGGCGCTCGTACGAACGGGGGTCGCCGTCGAACCGGACGGGCCCGTCGGCGAGGGCGGCGACCGGCGGCAGGAACCGCATCACCGTGCCGGCGTTGCCGACGTCGATCGTGGCCGGGCCGCGCAGCCCCGCCGGGATCACCCGCCAGAACTCCCCGGTGCCGTCGGGGCCGACGCCCTCCTCGATGCCGATGCCCATCGCCCGCAGGGCGCCCGCCATCAGCAGCGTGTCGCGGGAGCGCAGCGGACGGCGCAGCCAGCCGGGCTCGGAGGCGAGCGCGGCCAGGACCAGGGCGCGGTTGGTCACCGATTTGGAGCCCGGCACGTGAACCGTCGCGTCGACGGCTCCGCGCGCGTGCGGGGCGGGCCAGAGGGCGGTGTCTGCGGGGTTCGAGGCCATGGCCCCACTTTAGTGGCTGAGGGGCCGACGGAGATCTTGATCAAATGTGGCGAAACCTGACGGAAACCCGGAACATCCGAGTCATCCCGACAGCAGCCAGCGGCCCCCGCCGATGAGCGAGCACAGCGACACCGTGTGGAACAGGAAGAACCACACCCCCGCCGGTGTGTGCGTCAGCCGCGCCAGCTGGTCCGCGTCCGAGTCCCCGGCACCGCCCCGGGCCCGCTTCGCCTGCAGTTCGAAGGCCGGGCGCACCCCGCCCAGCAGCAGGAACCACACCGCCGCGTACGCGAACGCGGCCTGCACCTGCGGCCCGGCCAGCCACGACACCAGCACGAAAGTGCCGCCGGTGAGGAACACCGTGAGCGCCCCGTAGGCGTTGCGGATCATCACCAGCAGGGCGAGCAGCAGCGCCGTCGCCAGCCACAGCAGCAGCGTGATCCGCCCCGTGGCCAGCAGCGCGGCACCGCCGAGGCCGAGCAGCGGGGGAGCGGTGTACCCGGCGGCCGCGGTGAGGATCATGCCCAGTCCGTACGGCTTGCCGCGGCTGACCGTCAGGCCGCTGGTGTCGGAGTGCAGGCGGATGCCGGTCAGGGTGCGACCGGTGAGCAGTGCCACGAGCCCGTGGCCGCCCTCGTGGGCGATGGTGACGGCGTTGCGCGCTATGCGCCACGGCATGTGCGGCACCACGACCGCCAGTGCGGCCACCAGGGTCGCGACCACCACCCACAGGTCGGGGTCGGGCTGGGTGCCCCACACCTCGTCCCAGAGGGAGGCGAGTGACGCGGATGCGGTGCTGTGCACCGGGCTGACTGGGCTGTCCATATGCGGTGAGGGCCCCTCCCGTTCGAGCGGAGTCTGGCAGTGTTGCACGTATGTGCGGACGGTATGCAGCCAGTCGTGGGCCCGAGGATCTCGCGGGAATCTTCGAAGTCGAGAAATGGGAGCCCGAGGAGACCCTGGAACCCGACTACAACGTGGCCCCCACCAAGGAGGTCTACGCCGTCCTGGACCGTCCCCTGAAGGACGCCCCCGACCCGCGCCCGGTTCGCCAGCTGCGGAAACTCAAGTGGGGGCTGGTCCCTTCCTGGGCCAAGACCCCCGAGGGCGGCGCCCGGATGATCAACGCGCGCGCGGAGACCGTGCACGAGAAGCCGTCGTACCGCCGCGCCTTCGCCGCCCGGCGCTGCATCCTGCCCGCCGACGGCTACTACGAGTGGGTCACCGGCAGCCAGGAGCGGGACCTGGAGGTCGAGGGGCGCAAGAAGCGGCCCCGCAAGCAGCCGTACTTCGTGACACCGGCCGACGGATCGGTGTTCGCCATGGCCGGGCTGTACGAGTTCTGGCGCGACCGGACGCTGCCCGACGACCACCCGCGGGCCTGGTGGGTGACCTGCTCGGTGATCACCACCGAGGCGGAGACCACCCCGCTCGCCGTCGCTCCCGCCGACGGACCGGCGTCGCTTGCCGACATCCACCCCAGGATGCCGCTGATGCTGACGCCGGACCGGTGGGACGCCTGGCTGGACCCGGCGCGTACCGACGCCGACGACCTCACCTCGCTGCTGGCGCCCCCGCCGGCCGGGCTCATGCGGGCCTACCCGGTCGCCACCGCCGTCAGCAATGTCCGCAACAACGGCCCGGAGCTGCTGAAGGAGCTGGAGGCGCCGGAAGAGGGCACACTCTTCTGACGTGACGGACAAGACACCAGAGACGTTCGGGACACGCGGGCCGGCCGGGACAGCCGGGACACCCGCGACCGCCGGATCACCCGCGACCGCCGAGACGGAAGTCGTCGAGACGGACGCGGGCACCGCGCGCATCACCTGGCACCGAGCCGGGAAGCCCCGCCTCACCCTGGCCGTCAGCCATGGTGCCGGCGGTGGCATCCAGGCCCGCGACCTGCAGGCGCTGGCCCGCACCCTGCCCGCGCACGCGGTGACCGTCGCCCTGGTCGAGCAGCCCTGGCGGGTGGCCGGGAAGAAGGTGGCGCCCGCGCCGAGGACCCTGGACACCGGCTGGCGGGGCATCTGGCCCACGCTGGCCCGGCCCGGGCTGCCGGTGATCTCCGGCGGACGCAGTGCCGGAGCCCGCGTCGCCTGCCGCACCGCCGCCGAACTGGGCGCACACGCCGTCCTGGCGCTCAGCTTCCCTCTCCACCCGCCGGGCAGGCCCGAGAAGTCCCGCGCCGACGAGCTGCTCGGGTCCGGTGTCCCCACCCTCGTCGTCCAGGGCGGCAACGATCCGTTCGGGAAGCCGGAGGAGTTCCCGCGCGGGGAGTACGAACTGGTGGAGGTCGCCCACGGCGACCACGGGTTCGCGGTGCCGAAGCGGGCCCCGACGGGCCAGGACGAGGCGCTGACGGTGATCACCGACGCGGTCGTCGAGTGGGCCGGGTCACTCGGCTGAGCCGCTGGGAATGACCCGCGGCCGGTCGCTGTTGTGCCGGACGTACGCTGCCGAGCACCGGCAGCACACAGCCGTAGGAGAGGAAGTCCGCCGCATGGGTTCGATCTCTTGCCCGCCCGCCTCCCAGCGCCGCCCCCTGGACTGGACGGTGCTGCACGCGGCGAGGACCGCCCCGGTTCGAGCGGCGGGGGGACCGGATCGTCGTCTATCCTCCGATTCGAGTGAGGCCGGAGCCGGTCTCACGACGACGCTGGAGGAGGTGGGTCCGGTCACCGGCACCGAGGCAGGGACCGAGAACGGCCAGGCGGAGCAGCCCGAGGGCCGGGGGACAGACATGGAGACGACTGCCGAGCGCAGTGCGCGCTTCGAGCGGGACGCGCTCGAGTTCCTCGACCAGATGTACTCGGCGGCCCTGCGCATGACGCGCAACCCCGCCGACGCCGAGGACCTGGTGCAGGAGACCTACGCCAAGGCGTACGCGTCGTTCCACCAGTTCCGCGAAGGCACCAACCTCAAGGCGTGGCTGTACCGGATCCTCACCAACACCTTCATCAACTCGTACCGCAAGAAGCAGCGGGAACCGCAGCGCAGTGCGGCCGAGGAGATCGAGGACTGGCAGCTGGCGCGCGCCGAGTCGCACATGTCGACCGGGCTGCGCTCCGCGGAGTCGCAGGCCCTCGACCATCTGCCCGACTCGGACGTGAAGGAAGCGCTCCAGGCGATTCCCGAGGAGTTCCGCATCGCCGTGTATCTCGCGGACGTGGAAGGCTTTGCCTACAAGGAGATCGCGGACATCATGGGGACACCCATCGGTACGGTGATGTCCCGGCTGCACCGGGGCCGCCGTCAGCTGCGCGGCATGCTGGAGGACTACGCCCGCGAGCGCGGACTGGTCCCGGCCGGCGCCGGAGAGTCGAACGAAGCGAAAGGCTCGGGCTCATGAGCTGCGGAGAGCCGCACGAGACGGACTGCAGTGAGGTCCTGGACCACCTGTACGAGTTCCTCGACAGTGAGATGCCGGACATCGATCGCGAGAAGTTCCAGCACCACTTCGAGGAATGCTCGCCGTGCCTGGAGAAGTACGGCCTGGAGCAGGCCGTGAAGAAGCTGGTCAAGCGGTGCTGCGGGCATGACGACGTGCCGGGCGACCTGCGGGCCAAGGTGATGGGGCGGATCGACCTGATCCGGTCCGGGCAGTCGGTGCCCGAGCACGATGTCACGGCGTCCCCCGCCTCCCCGGCAGCGCCGCAGGAGTCGTAGACCCGCTCGCGCCTCCGGCCCTCCCGGAGGCCCGCGCATCACCCGAACGTGCTAATCCGCGGGTTATCGGCCCGCGTTCCTCTCCTGCCTGCCTAGGCTCCGGAGCCTGACGGAGCTGGCCGGGGAGGGCTCATGGACGCGGTACCGCCACGGGCGCGTGGCTACGTCGCCGGTGTCGCCGCCGCCGCCCTGATCTGCCTGTTCCCCCTGCCGACGGCGCAGCCGCCCTGGGGGGCGGTGCTGCTGCTCGCCGGGGTGTACGCCGGCTGTGAGGCCGTGGCGCGCCGGCACTGCGTCGGCACCTGCTACCCCGTACTGCTGGCCGGCGCCTTTCTGCTGCCGCCGGCCGCCGCCGCGCTCGTCCCGCTGCCCGCGGCGTTGCTGGCACCCGCGGACCGTCGGTCCCCCGCGCTGCGCCGGACCTGGCGGGCCGCGCGGCTCGCGCTCGCCATGTGGGCCGCGGCCGGGGTGCACCGGGAGCTCGGCGGACCCGACGCCGTCCTGGCCCCCGACTTCCCGTACGCGCTGGTACCGGCCGGTGCCGCGGTGGTGGCCTGCTGCCTGGTGCTGACCGCGTTGGACGGCGGGATCCGGCGGCTGGCGGTGGGGCTGCCGCCCGCGCCTCTCGGCCAGTGGGGGAGGGGCCCGGCCCGGCAGGCGTGGCGGGGCAGATTCGGCCGCTCGCTCGCGCCGATCGCCGTGCACGGGCTCGCCGGTCTGATGATGGCCGTGCTGTGGCGCAGCCCGTACGGACCCGTCGCCGCGCTGCTGGTGCTGCTGCCGATGTGCGTGGCCTGGTGGGCGCTGGCCCAGTACCACCGGGAGCGTGCCGCGCACCGGGCCACCATCCGCGCGCTGGTGCAGGCCGTCGACATCAAGGACGGCTACACCCGCGGACACAGCGAGCGGGTCGGGCAGGCATCCATGATGATCGCCCGTGAGCTGGGTATGGACGACGAACGGGTGGAGACGCTCCGCTTCGCCGGGATCCTGCACGACGTGGGCAAACTCGGTGTCCCCACCCGGCTGCTGCGCAAGGACGGACCGCTCACCGCCGAGGAGCGGCGGGTGATCGAGCTGCACCCCGAGTACGGGCACGAGATGGTGCGCGGCATCCGCTTCCTCGGCGAGGCACGGGCCGCGGTCCTGCACCACCACGAACGGCTCGACGGCAGTGGCTACCCCTACGGGCTTGCCGGCAGCCAGATCCCGGAGTCGGCGCGGGTGGTGGCCGTCGCCGACGCCTTCGACGCGATGACGTCCACCCGCTCCTACCGTCGCGCCCGGCCCGTTGCGGTGGCGGTGGCGGAGCTCCAGCGGTGCGCGGGCACCCAGTTCGACCCACGGATGGTCGCCGCCCTGGTGCGCTCGCTGGGCCGGTGCGGACGCCCCGGCGAGGGCGACACCGAGGGCGGGGGAGCATGGCGCCCCGCGGTGACGGCCGACAGCACGGAACCGGGCCCCGCCGTACCGCCGGCCGGACGGCCCGGGGGACCGCCCGGCGGTCCCTGCGGTGCGCCGTCGGCGGCGCTGTCGGTGCCGCCGACGGCCGGTCCGTCCGCCGGTCCGTCCCCTGTGCTGTCCGGGGGTCTGTCTGCTGGTTCGTGTCCGGTGCTGCCGTCCGGGGGTCTGTCTGCTGGTTCGTCCCCTGCGCTGTCCGGGGGTCCGTCGGCCGGATCGTGTCCGGTGCTGCCGTCCGGGGGTCCGTCCGCCGGTTCGTCCCCACCGCCGTCCGCCTGTCGCTCCGTCGGCCCGTCTGCCGGGCCGTCCGGCGGGTGCGCTGTACCGCTGTCCGCGGGGCCGTCGGACGGGACGTCCGCAGGGTCGCCCGGGGGTTCGTCCGGGGGTTCGTCCGGGGGTTCGTCTGTACTGCCGTCCGCGGGTCCGTCTGCCGGGTGGCCGGCCGGGGCGGTGGCCGGGGTGCGTGCCGGGGCGGTGGCCGGGGTGCCTGCCGGGGCGGTCGCTGGACGGTTCGGCGGGTGGTCGGCGGCCTCGGGTGCCGGGTCGTGCGCCGAGGGCTCGGTGGCGGCGTCGGCCGGGTCGCCCACGGGGGCATCCGGAGGTCTGTCCGGTGGGGCGGCTGCGGCGCCGGGCGCCGCCGGGGGGGCCGGTGGGTGGTCCGCGGCGTCGGCTGCGCGGGCGACCGGTGGAGGGCAGGACGGTCGGCCGCGGGGCGCGCGATGAGCCCGGCGCGGCCGTCACCCGTCCCGCTGCTGATCCACGCCGCCGCCGCCACCGTCGCCGCCGTCTGTCTCGCCTCCGTGCTGTGGAACGGCCTGGACGAGCGGCCCGTCGCCCTCGCCTTCGGGGTGCTGGTTGCCCTCGGCGAGCTGACCCGCCGTCCCGCCGCCGAGGTCAGGGACACCGCGCCGCTGGGCACCGCGGGCGCGCTGTCGTACGCCCTGCTGGGGGAGAACGCGGGGCAGCCCACCCAGCACGGTGTCGCGCAGGCCGTCGCCGTCGTGCTCGCCGCCTCGCTGCTCGGCAGCGTGCCGCACATCGCCCGCGGCCACCGCGGCACCGTCGACCATCTGGCGCGCCGGGTGCTCACCGTGGCCTTCGCCGCCGTGTGCTTCCAGCCGCTGTTCAACGACGGCACCTTCCAGGACCTCGCCGGCCACGTCCACGCCGTGCTGCTGCTCGCGCTGCTGGCGCTGACCGCCCTGTGCGACGCCGTACTGGCCGCGCTGCCCGCGCACGCCCGCACCGGCTGGCCGTTCGGCCCGCTGCTGCGCGAGGAACTGCGCGGCATGGTCGGGATCACCTCGGCGGTGTGCGCGACCGGGGCCGTGATGGCGCTGGCGGTGGCGGTGGTGGGCCTGTGGGCGCTGCCCGTCTTCTCCGTGCCGCTGCTGCTCACCCAGCTGTCCTACCGGCGCTTCGCCGCCGTCCGCGCCACCTATCGGCAGACCATCGCCTCGCTGGCCCGGGCCACCGAGATCGCCGGGTACACCCCCGCGGGGCACGCCCGCCGGGTCGCCGCACTCAGCGGAGCGGTCGGGCGGGACCTGGGGCTGTCCGGGCCCGAGCTGACCGTGCTGGAGTACGCCGCCCTGATGCACGACATCGGGCAGCTCAGCCTGGTCGACCCGGTCCCGGCGGGCGCCACCGCCGGGCTGCCCGAAGCCGAGCAGCGGCGGATCGCACTGCTCGGCGGTGCCGTGGTCCGGCAGACCGGGGTGGACGCCGCGGTCGCCGTGGTCGTCGAGCGCCAGGCCGACCCCTACCAGGAGCAGCCGGTCGCCGCGCGGATCATACGGGCGGTGAACGCCTACGAGGAGAAGGCCCGGGACGCCGGGCCCGGCGGCGGCCTGGCGGTGCTGGAGGAGCTGCGCCTGGGCACTGCAGGCGACTACGCTCCCGACGTCGTGGAATCCCTGGCCCGGGTGCTCTCCCGAGGCTGTCTTACCTCCCGTGTGGTTGGGTAACCCATGGGTAATGAGCGCCCCTCCAGCCGTACGTGGTTTGATGCGCAGGAGAGGGTGTCCGGGGGCGCAGCAAGGGCACGGCCAGCCCACTGAACGGAACTGGCAGGCGGGAATCGTGAGGATCTTCGGCAAGGGACGGCACCGGCCCTCCGCCTCCTGGCGGCAGGCCACCGACCGCGCGTTCACGCTGATCGGCGACGGTCGATACGAGGACGCGGGGGCACTGCTGACACGTGCCGCCGATCTGGAGCCCTGGCTGTCGGAGTCGTGGTTCAACCTGGCGCTGCTGCACAAGTTCCGGCACGACTGGGAGCAGGCCCGGACCGCCGGCCTCCGCGCCGTCGCCCTGCTCGACCGGGACGCCGGGGCGCCGGACTGGTGGAACGTCGGGATCGCCGCCACCGCCCTGCAGGACTGGCCGCTGGCCCGGCGGGCCTGGCAGGCCTACGGGCTGCGGATGCCGGGAGCCGCCAAGGGTTCCGGCGAGCCGGCCGGCATGGAGCTGGGCAGCGCGGCCGTACGGCTGTCCCCGGAGGGGGAGGCCGAAGTGGTGTGGGGGCGGCGGCTGGACCCCGCCCGGGTCGAGGTGCTGTCGATCCCGTTGCCGTCCTCCGGCCGGCGCTGGGGCGAGGTCGTCCTGCACGACGGTGTGCCGCACGGCGAGCGGACCACGGCCGCCGGGCACTCCTTCCCCGTCTTCGACGAGATCGAGCTGTGGGCGCCCTCGCCCGTGCCCACCTGGGTGGTGCTGCTGGAGGCCGCCACCGAGGCCGACCGTGACGCCCTGGAGCAGCTCGCCGCCGACGCAGGCTTCGCCGCCGAGGACTGGTCGTCGTCCGTGCGGCTGCTGTGCCGGATGTGCTCGGAGTCCCGGATGCCGTCGGACGAGGGCGACGGTGAGCATCTCGACCCGCACGACCACAGCGAGCCCGGCCACCCGGGGCCGCTCGGCCACCGCACCGACGGGCAGCTGTGGGTGCCGGAGCGGGAGTGCGGGGTGGCTGCACCGGCCGCCCTGGTACGCGGGCTGCTGGACGGGTGGGTCGCGGACAGCCCGGACTCCCGCGACTGGCGGGATCTCGAAGAGGTCTGCTGACCGCGTTCGCCGGCTGCGGGTCCGTCGTGGCTGGTCGCGCACGCTGCGGACCCGGGTACCGGCACGGTCCCGCGCCCCTTCGGGGGCGCGGCTGCCCGTACCCTGTATCGAGCAGTCACCCCGGATCTCGTTCAGGAAGGCATACGTCGGTCATGGCGCAGCAGGACACCGATCAGCAGCAGGCGGGCGTGCTCCCCGTGGACGACGAGGGGTACGTCATCGACACGGAGGACTGCGACGAGCGCGAGGCGGCCTGGCGCGAGCGCGGCACCTCCCGACCGATCACGGTGGTCGGCAACCCCGTGCTGCACAGGGAGTGCAAGGACGTCACCGACTTCGGCGAGGAGTTCCAGCAGCTGGTCGCCGACATGTTCGCCAGCCAGCGCACCGCGGAGGGCGTGGGCCTGGCCGCCAACCAGATCGGCGTCGACCGGAAGGTCTTCGTCTACGACTGCCCCGACGACGAGGGCGTGCGCCATGTCGGCGTCGTCTGCAACCCCAGGCTCGTCGAGCTGCCCGCCGACCGGCGCCGCCTCGACGACAGCAACGAGGGCTGCCTCTCCGTGCCCACCGCCTACGCGCCGCTCGCCCGGCCCGACTACGCCGAGGTGACCGGGCAGGACGAGCGGGGCAACCCGGTCCGAGTGCGCGGCACCGGCTACTTCGCACGGTGTTTGCAGCATGAGACCGATCACCTGTACGGATACCTCTACATCGACCGGCTCTCCAAGCGGGAGCGCAAGGACGCGCTGCGGCAGATGGCCGAGAACGAGCCGCGCTACCCTGTCGTCGCGAACGACTGACGGCGCCCCCGAGGCCCAGTCGGCCCCGCCAACACCCTTGTGCACGGCGCCTGTTCGGGTTCCCCGAGCGGGCGCCTTTCGGCTGTCCGCCACACGTTCGATCCCCTCCACTCTTTCGGTGATCGGAAACCTGTCACACACTAGGAGAATTCCGGCACCTCGGGGTAGTGAACGGAGCAAATCCGTTCCCAGAACGGTCAGTTGTGGTGCTGAATGGAGGTGTGGGGATACGCAACGGCGCATGCCCCGCTGGGCGGGAGCGATGCGCCACCGGCGGCTGAGAGGGGTTTGTTCGTGCATGCTTTCTCACACGGCACCACATCGACACCGACGGCGATCGCGGTACCACCGTCGCTCCGGCTCCCGTTGATCGAGACGGCCTTTCCCCGGCAGCTCCACCCGTATTGGCCAAGGCTTCAGGAGAAGACACGAGCCTGGCTGCTGCAAAAACGCCTGATGCCGGCGGACAAGGTGGCGGAACACGCAGACGGCCTGTGCTACACGGACCTCATGGCCGGCTACTACCTGGACGCCCCCGACGAGGTGCTCCAGGCGATCGCGGACTACAGCGCCTGGTTCTTCGTCTGGGACGACCGCCACGACCGCGACATCGTGCACCGCCGGCCCGTCGCCTGGCGGCGGCTGCGGGGCCGGCTGCACAGGGCGCTCGACTCCCCCGGGGACCATCTGCATCACGAGGACGCCCTGGTGGCGGGGTTCGCCGACAGTGTGCAGCGGCTGTACTCCTTTCTGCCGGGGAACTGGAACGCACGGTTCGCCCGGCACTTCCATGCGGTGATCGACGCCTATGACCGGGAGTTCCACAACCGCAGCCACGGCATCGTCCCGGGTGTCCGGGAGTACCTCGCGCTGCGTCGGCTCACGTTCGCCCACTGGATCTGGACCGACCTGCTGGAGCCGAGCGCGGGACGCGAACTCCCGGACTCCGTGCGGAAAAACCCGGCTTACCGGCGGGCGGCCCTGCTGAGCCAGGAATTCGCCGCCTGGTACAACGACCTCTGCTCGTTGCCGAAGGAAATCGCGGGCGATGAGGTCCACAATCTCGGAATAAGTCTCATCACCCATGAGAGGCTGACTCTCGAAGAGGCGATCGGGGAGATCCGGCGACGCGTCGAGGAATGCATTCTGGATTTCCTCGTCGCCGAACGGGAGGCCCTCCGGTTCGCCGACGAACTCGCCGACGGCACAGTTCCGGGAAAGGAGCTGGGCGGCGCCGTACGAACCTGCGTCGCCAATATGCGGAACTGGTTCAGTTCGGTCTACTGGTTCCACCACGAGTCCGGCCGGTACATGGTCGACAACTGGGACGACCGGTCCACGCCCCCGTACGTCAACAACGAAGCGGCAGGTGAGAAATGACCGTCGAGTCCGTGCACCCCGGGGCCCGGGGGCAGAGGGCGCCTCTGCACGAGGCACCCGTGGCGGGCGGCAGCGTCCCGCTGCTGGGCCACGGCTGGAGGCTGGTCCGCGACCCGCTGGCCTTCCTGGCCCAGCTGCGCGACCACGGCGACGTCGTCCGGCTCCGGCTCGGTCCCAAGACCGTGTACGCCGTGACCACGCCCGCCCTCACCGGGGCGCTGGCGCTCAGCCCCGACTACATCATCGCCGGTCCGCTCTGGGAGTCCCTGGAGAGCCTGCTCGGCAAGGAGGGCGTGGCCACCGCCAACGGCCCGCTCCACCGCCGTCAGCGGCGCACCATCCAGCCCGCCTTCCGGCTCGACGCGATCCCGGCGTACGGCCCGATCATGGCCGAGGAGGCGTACGCGCTGGTGCAGCGCTGGCGCTCCGGCGAGGTGCTCGACGTCACCGCGGAGTCGTTCCGCGTGGCCGTCCGTGTCGCCGCCCGCTGTCTGATGCGTGGCAGTTACATGGACGCCCGGGCCGAGCGGATCTGCACCGCCCTCGCCACCCTGTTCAGCGGCATGTACCAGCGCATGGTCGTCCCGCTCGGACCGCTTTATCGCATACCGGTGCCGAGCAACCGCGAATTCAACCGGGCCTTGGCCGATTTGCATCACCTGGTCGACGAGATCGTCGCCGACCGCCGGGCGAGTGGTCGAAAGCCGGACGATTTGCTCACCGCTTTGCTGGATGCGAAGGACGAGAATGGCGAGCCCATTGGGGAACAGGAGATCCATGACCAGGTCATCGCGATCCTCACCCCGGGAAGCGAAACCGTGGGCTCCACGATCATGTCCCTCCTCCTCGTTCTCACCGAGCACCCGGATCTCGGCGACAGGATCCGTGACGAGGTGACAACGGTGGTGGCTGACCGGCCGGTCGCATTCGAGGACGTGCGGAAGCTGACGTACACCGCGAACGTGGTCGTCGAGACGATGCGGCTGTATCCGGCCGTGTGGATTCTCACCCGCCGGGCGGTGACCGAGACCGACCTGGGCGGGTACCGCATTCCGGCCGGGGCGGACGTCATCTACAGCCCGTACGCGATCCAGCGCGACCGGCGGTCCTACCAGCGGCACGAGGACTTCGACCCCGACCGCTGGCTCCCCGACCGGGCGGGCGAGGTCCCCAAGTACGCCATGAGCCCGTTCAGCGTCGGCAACCGCAAGTGCCCCAGCGACCACTTCTCCATGGCCGAACTCACGCTCATCACCGCGGTGGTGGCCTCCGCCTACCGCTTCGAGCAGGCGCCCGGCTCCGACGCCCGGCCCCGGATCGGCATCACGCTCCGGCCGCGCCGCCTGATGCTGCGGGCCCTGCCCCGCTGACACCGGCCGTGCGGCGCACGTTCAGGCGGCCTGCGGGCCCCTGAACGTGCGCCGGTAGGCCTGCGGTGTGGTGCCCAGCGCGCGGACGAACTGGTGCCGCAGCGCCGCCGCGGTACCGAACCCGGTGCGCCAGGCGATGGTGTCCATCGTCTCGTCCGTCGCCTCCAGCAACCGCTGCGCCAGCAGCACCCGCTGCCGCAGCAGCCAGCGGTAGGGGGTGGTGCCGGTCTCCTGCTGGAACCGGCGGGCGAAGGTGCGCGGGGACATATGGGCGCGCTCGGCCAGCCGCTCCACCGTGATCTCCTGGTCGAGGTTGCGCTCCAGCCAGCTCAGCACCTCGGTGACGGTGTCGCAGGCGGAGCGCGGCAGAGGCCGCTCGATGTACTGCGCCTGGCCGCCCTCCCGGTGCGGGGGCACCACCATCCGCCGGGCGATCCGGTTGGCGACCTCGGGGCCCTGCTCCTTGCGGACCAGGTGCAGACAGGCGTCGATCCCGGCGGCCGTGCCCGCCGAGGTGATCACCGGGTCCTCGTCGACGTAGAGCACGTCCGGCTCGATCACCGCCCGGGGATACCGCCGGGCCAGCTCGGCCGCGTGACGCCAGTGCCCGGTGCAGCGCCGCCCGTCCAGCAGACCGGCGGCACCCAGCACGAAGACCCCGGAGCACACGCTCAGTACCCGGGCCCCCCGGTCCACCGCCCGTCGCAGGGCGTCCAGCAACACGGGCGGATAGTCCCGCCGGACGTAGTCGCTGCCGGCCGGGACGGCGATCAGGTCGGCCTCGTCGAGCCGGTCCGGGCCGTGCGGCGTGGAGAGGGTCAGCCCGGCGGCGGCGGTGCGCAGCGTCGGACCCTCCGCCGAGACCACGGCGAAGTCGTAGACGGGCAGCCCCTCGTCGCTGCGGTCGATGCCGAAGACCTCGCAGACGACGCCGAGTTCAAAGGGATGCACACCGTCCAGCAGGACGGCGGCCACATTCTGCAGCATGCCGTCAGTGTGCCCCGGAAGTGGCAGAAAATCGAGGCACTACGGCAGTCCTGCCACTGCCGGTCAGGGGCGTCGGGTCCGACAGTGGTGTCCATGACCGCAGACCAGACACCGGCACTGACCGGCACGCTCGTGGCCCTCGGGATCCTGGCCCTCCTGGTCCTGCCCTCGCTGCCCGGCATCGTGCGCGACCTGCGCATCGACCGCCAGCTCGGGAGGGCCCAGGAGGACCGGGGGAAACCGGAGCGGGCTCAGAAGTCCTCGTCCAGGTCGACGGTGCCCTCCACCGCCACCTGGTACGCCGACGGGCGCCGCTCGAAGAAGTTGGTCAGCTCCTGAACACCCTGCAGCTCCATGAAGGAGAAGGGGTTCTCGGAGCCGTACACCGGGGCGAAGCCGAGCCGCATCAGCCGCTGGTCGGCGACACACTCCAGGTACTGCCGCATCGACTCGGTGTTCATGCCCGGCAGGCCGTCACCGCACAGATCGCGCGCGAACTGCAGCTCGGCCTCGACGGCCTCCTTCAGCATGTCGGTGACCTGCTGCTGGAGTCGGTCGTCGAAGAGCTCCGGTTCCTCCTTGCGGACGGTGTCCACCACGTCGAAGGCGAACGACATGTGCATCGTCTCGTCCCGGAACACCCAGTTGGTACCGGTCGCCAGACCGTGCAGCAGTCCCCGGCTGCGGAACCAGTACACGTAGGCGAAGGCGCCGTAGAAGAACAGGCCCTCGATGCACGCGGCGAAGCAGATCAGATTGAGCAGGAAGCGCCGGCGGTCGGCCTGCGTCTCCAGGCGGTCGATCTGCTCGACCGAGTCCATCCACTTGAAGCAGAACTCGGCCTTCTCCCGGATGGACGGGATGTTCTCCACCGCGTCGAACGCGGCGGCCCGGTCGTCCGGGTCGGGCAGGTAGGTGTCCAGCAGCGTCAGATAGAACTGGACGTGCACCGCCTCCTCGAACAGCTGCCGGCTCAGGTAGAGCCGCGCCTCGGGGGAGTTGATGTGCTTGTACAGCGTCAGCACCAGGTTGTTCGCCACGATCGAGTCGCCCGTCGCGAAGAACGCGACCAGCCGGCCGATCATGTGCTGCTCGCCGGGGCTCAGCTTCGCCAGGTCGGCGACGTCGGAGTGGAGGTCGACCTCCTCGACGGTCCAGGTGTTCTTGATGGCGTCCCGGTAGCGCTCGTAGAAGTCCGGGTAGCGCATCGGACGGAGGGTGAGCTCGAAGCCCGGGTCGAGGAGATTGGCGTTACGGGGACTCATTACTGGCAGGCCTCACAGGACTCGGGGTTCTCCAGGGAGCAGGCGACGGCCTCGGGGTCGGCCGCCTGCTGGGCGGGGATGGGGTTCTCGGACTGCGTCCGGCCCTGCGCCGCGCGGGCGATCCGGGTCGCCGGGCGGGAGCGCAGGTAGTACGTCGTCTTCAGCCCGGACTTCCAGGCGTAGGCGTACATCGAGGAGAGCTTGCCGATGGTCGGCGTCTCCATGAACAGGTTGAGCGACTGGGCCTGGTCCAGGAATGCCGTACGGGCCGCGGCCATGTCGATCAGGCCGCGCTGCGGGATCTCCCACGCCGTGCGGTACAGCCCGCGCACGTCCTCGGGGATCCAGGCGAACTCCTGCACCGAGCCGTTGGCCTCGCGCAGCGCCTCGCGGGTACGGGCGTCCCACACGCCGAGCGCCTTGAGGTCCTGCACCAGGTACGAGTTGACCTGGAGGAACTCACCGGACAGCGTCTCGCGCTTGAACAGGTTGGACACCTGCGGCTCGATGCACTCGTAGACACCGGCGATCGAGGCGATCGTGGCGGTCGGCGCGATCGCCAGCAGCAGGGAGTTGCGCATGCCTACGGAGGCGATCCGCTCACGCAGCGCCGCCCAGCGCTCCGGCCAGGTCAGCTCGACGTCGTAGTGGTCGGGGTGCAGCACACCGCGGGCGGTGCGGGTCTTCTCCCAGGACGGCAGCGGGCCGTTGCGCTCGGCGAGGTCGGCGGAGGCCTCGTAGGCGGCGAGCATGATGCGCTCGGCGATCCGGGTGGACAGCGCCTTCGCCTCGGGGGAGTCGAAGGGCAGCCGCAGCTGGAAGAAGACGTCCTGCAGGCCCATCGCGCCCAGGCCCACCGGGCGCCACCGGGAGTTGGAGCGGCCCGCCTGCTCGGTCGGGTAGAAGTTGATGTCGACGACGCGGTCGAGGAAGGTCACGGCGGTGCGGACGGTGTCGTCCAGCCGCTCCCAGTCGACGTCCTGCGCGGCCGGGTCGACGAACGCGCCCAGGTTGACCGAGCCCAGGTTGCAGACCGCGGTCTCGCCGTCGTCCGTGACCTCCAGGATCTCCGTGCAGAGGTTGGAGGAGTGGATGACGTGACCCGGCTCCGCCGTCTGGTTGGCGGTGCGGTTGGCGGCGTCCTTGAACGTCATCCAGCCGTTGCCGGTCTGCGCCAGGGCGCGCATCATCCGGCCGTACAGCTCGCGGGCGGGCAGCGTCTTCCTGGCCAGCCCCGCGGCCTCCGCCTTGCGGTACGCGGCGTCGAACTCCTCGCCCCACAGGTCGACCAGCTCGGGCACGTCGGACGGGGAGAACAGTGACCACTGGCCGTCCTCGGCGACCCGGCGCATGAACTCGTCCGGCACCCAGTGCGCCAGGTTGAGGTTGTGGGTGCGCCGGGCGTCCTCGCCGGTGTTGTCCCGCAGCTCCAGGAACTCCTCGATGTCGGAGTGCCAGGTCTCCAGGTAGATCGCGGCGGCGCCCTTGCGCCGGCCGCCCTGGTTCACCGCGGCGACCGAGGCGTCCAGTGTCTTCAGGAACGGCACGATGCCGTTGGAGTGCCCGTTGGTGCCGCGGATCAGCGAACCGCGGGAGCGGATGCGGGAGTAGGACAGCCCGATGCCGCCGGCGTGCTTCGAGAGGCGGGCGACCTGGTGGTAGCGCTCGTAGATGGAGTCCAGCTCGTCCTTGGGGGAGTCCAGCAGGTAGCAGGACGACATCTGGGGGTGCCGGGTGCCGGAGTTGAACAGCGTGGGGGAGGAGGGCAGATAGTCCAGGCGGCTCATCAGGCCGTAGAGCGCGGCGACCTCGTCCACCGAGCGGGCCGTGTCGTCCTCGGCGAGTCCGGAGGCGACGCGCAGCAGGAAGTGCTGGGGCGTCTCGACGACCTTGCGGGTGATCGGGTGCCGGAGCAGATAGCGACTGTGCAGGGTGCGCAGCCCGAAGTAGCCGAACCGGTCGTCGGCGGCCGGGTCGATCAGCGCGTCCAGCCGGGCGGCGTGCAGCCGCGCGAACTCGGCGGTGCGGTCGGCGATCAGGCCCTCGCGGTGGCCGACGGCGACGGAGTCGGTGAAGGTGACGACGCCCTGCGAGGCGGCCTCGGCCCGGATGCCGATGGTGAGCAGCCGGGCGGCCAGCCGGGAGTACGCCGGGTCCTCGGAGATCAGACCCGCCGCCGCCTCGGTGGCCAGCTCGCGCAGCTCCGACTCGTCCGCGCGGGCGGACCGGCCGCGCAGCGCGGCGGCGGCGACCCGGCCGGGGTCGGCGTCGGGAAGGTCGGCGGTCAGCCGGGTCAGGGTCCGCAGCAGGGCGGCACCGGGCCCGTCGCCTTCCTCGGTCACCGGGGTCGCTGAAGCCGGGTCGGCTGGCGCGATGGTCACTGGGGCTCTCCCTCGCTCGGCACGGGGCCTGGCGGAGGGCAGGGGGCGGCACGGGCGCCCGCGGCGCCGCGTCCACCGGCCCGATTCCACGAGGCCCGGACGTCTCTGCACCCGGGCCGGACGGCCGGGTGCACTGTCGGCAGGTCCTCGGACTGAACCAAGTGCGCGCATCACGCGGGTACGCGAAAAACGCACAAGTACACCGTTGCGGGACAGTTCCGGATTCGCACCGGATTCCCCTGCGGCGACAGCGAGCACGAGCATACATCTTGTGCCGGGCCCCGGTGTCACCCCCAGATGTTGTGTCCGGGTGGTGTGTCGCAGTGGTCCCGTATGCCGTTGCCGCCCTGGTGTCAGAGCGTCAGCTCGTAGGCGAGGAGCGTGATGTCGTCGACCTCCGGCAGGGGGTTCCAGTCGCGCGCGGGGGTGCGGACGAAGCCCAGCCGCTCGTAGATGCGGTGCGCGGAGTGCATCGAACGCTGGGTCGACAGCACGAGCCGCACGCAGCCCGGCACCTCTCTCGCGCGGTCCGCGCAGGCGCGCACCAGCGCCTCCCCGGCGCCCCGGCCGCGGGCGGTCCGGTCGACGGCGAGCATCCGTATCTCGGCTTCCCCGGGTCCGGCGATGTCGGCCATCGGCCCGCCGGACGGCACGAAGGTGACCCCGCCGAGCAGCTCCTCGCCGGCCACCGCGACCAGTACCTCGGCGGCTGCCGCCCGCTTCGCCACGTCCCGCAGCTCGCGCAGGTAGCCGTCGCTCTCCCCGAAGTCGAGGAGGCCGTCCTGGAGGTAGGCCTGAGCGGTGATCTCGCCGACGGTGCGGTACTCGGCGGGGGCCGCCCGCCGGATGACGATGTCCATGGAGCCGAGTCTGCCCGACGGGTACGACAACGGGCCGCCGGATTTCCCGGCGGCCCGTCGGCAGTGTGCGGGCTGGGACAGCCCTAGTGCGACGACGATCCCGCCGTGGCCGGCGGCAGCTCGACCTGCACGCCCGGGTCGCCGGCGTCCGCCGTGTAGTCCTCGGGGCTGGTCTCGTCGGGGCCGTCGGGTGCCTTCAGGGCCCGCAGGACGACGGTCAGGACCACGGTGACGACGATGTTCAGCACGAACGCCGTGAGACCGATGTAGCCGATCTCACCGATGCCGGGGATCTCCTTCGAGGAGCCGCCGAAGTGCTTCTGCGTCGGCGAGGAGACCCCGTAGGCGGCGAGTGTGCCGTAGATCATGCCGACCGCCCAGCCGGCGAGCAGCGCCCAGCGGTGGAACCAGCGGGTGAACAGACCGCCGACGAGCGCCGGGAAGGTCTGCAGGATCCAGATGCCGCCGAGGAGCTGGAAGTTGATCGCCACCGTCTTGTCCATGCCCAGGACGAAGACCAGGGCACCCACCTTCACCAGCAGCGACACCAGTTTGGAGACCCGGGTCTCGTCCTTGGGCGTGGCATCCGGCCTGATGAAGTCCTTGTATATGTTGCGGGTGAACAGGTTCGCGGCAGCGATCGACATGATGGCCGCCGGGACCAGGGCGCCGATGCCGATGGCGGCGAAGGCGACGCCGGCGAACCAGGCCGGGAACATGTTCTCGAACAGCTGCGGGATCGCCAGCTGCCCGTTCTCCACCGTCACCCCGGCCGCGATGGCCATGAAGCCCAGCAGGGCGAGCAGGCCGAGCATCACCGAGTACAGCGGCAGGATCGTGGTGTTGCGCCGGATCACCTCACGGCTGCGCGAGGACAGCGTCGCGGTGATCGAGTGCGGGTACATGAACAGCGCGAGCGCCGAGCCCAGTGCGAGGGTCGCGTACGTCCACTGGCTCGCCTCGGTCGGGACGAGGCCGCCCTTGCCGGTCTCGGTGAACTTGTCGCCGGCCGCGGCGAAGATGTCGTCGAACCCGCCCAGCTTGATCGGGATGTAGATGATCGCCACCGCGATCACGATGTAGATCAGTGTGTCCTTCACGAACGCGATCAGTGCGGGGGCGCGCAGACCGGACGAGTAGGTGTACGCCGCGAGCACACCGAAGGCGATCAGCAGCGGCAGGTCCTTGATGAACCAGTTGGTGTCCTCGCCCCCGCCGATCCCCATCACGTCCAGCACCGCCTGGATGCCGACGAGCTGGAGCGCGATGTATGGCATCGTTGCCAGGATGCCGGTCACCGCCACCGCCAGGGACAGTCCCCGGGAGCCGAACCGGCCGCGCACGAAGTCCGAGGTCGTCACGTAGCCGTGCTTGTGGGAGACCGACCACAGGCGGGGCAGGAAGGTGAAGATCAGCGGGTAGACCAGGATGGTGTACGGCACGGCGAAGAAGCCGGCCGCTCCCGCCGCGTAGATCGCCGCCGGTACGGCCACGAAGGTGTACGCGGTGTAGAGGTCGCCGCCGAGCAGGAACCAGGTGACCCAGGTGCCGAAGGAGCGTCCGCCCAGGCCCCACTCGTCGAGGCTGTGCTCGTTCTCCGCCTTGCGCCAGCGTGCGGCGAGGAAGCCCATCACGGTGACGAGCACGAAGAAGAAGACGAAGACGCCGAGCGCGACGCCGTTCACGCCGTCGTTCACTGCCCGCCACCTCCCCGGCGGGCGCGCTGGTCACGCTGCCACAGCTTGTAGGCGACCATCGTCAGCGCGGTGGAGATGACCACCCACGCCATCTGGTACCAGTAGAAGAACGGGATGCCCGCGAACTCGGGGTCGGTCTTCGCGTACGAACCGACCCACATCATGGCCACGAACGGTGCGGCGAGGCAGAGGCCGATGACGACGCGCACGGGCGTCACCACCGGCCCTCTGTTCGCCTGTGGGGCTTGTGACATCCTGCGGCTCTCCGTCCCCTCGGTGATCACCCGGTGCGATGCGCAGGCAATCTAGGTGACGGCGCCATGACAGCGAAAGCCCTCGTCCGCATATCGGTACCGCTTTTCCGCGGGTCCGCCACGCGATTTCCGCGGGTCCGCTACGCGCTCTCCTCCTCGGGCCGCTTCAGCCGTGCCACGAACTTGTAGCGGTCGCCTCGGTAGACCGACCGCACCCACTCCACCGGCCGGCCCTCCCGGTCCAGCGAGTGCCGGGAGAGCATCAGCATCGGCAGGCCCACGTCGGTGCCGAGCAGCCCGGCCTCGCGCGGGGTGGCCAGCGAGGTCTCGATGGTCTCCTCGGCCTCGGCGAGATGGACGTCGTACACCTCGGCCAGCGCCGTGTACAGGGAGGTGTACTTGACCAGGCTGCGGCGCAGCGCGGGAAAGCGCTTGGCGCTCAGGTGGGTGGTCTCGATGGCCATGGGCTCGCCGTTGGCCATGCGCAGCCGCTCGATGCGCAGGACCCGGCCGCCGGTGGCGATGTCCAGCAGCCCGGCGAGCCGGTCGTCGGCGGTGATGTAACCGATGTCCAGCAGCTGCGAGGTGGGCTCCAGGCCCTGGGCGCGCATGTCCTCGGTGTACGAGGTGAGTTGCAGCGCCTGGGACACCTTGGGCTTGGCGACGAAGGTGCCCTTGCCCTGGATCCGCTCCAGCCGGCCCTCGACGACCAGTTCCTGCAGGGCCTGGCGCACCGTCGTGCGGGAGGTGTCGAACTCGGCGGCGAGGGTGCGCTCGGGCGGTACCGGTGTGCCCGGCGCCTGCGTCCGGGTCATGTCGAGCAGATGCTTCTTCAGTCGGTAGTACTTGGGCACGCGCGCGGTACGGACACTCGTCCCACCCTCGTTCTCCGCACTGCTGACGTCGGTGCTCATCGTCTGCCTTCCCGGCTCCGGTGCCGAAGCGACCGACATCCACAATCGGCCACGGCTCACATCGTGGCACGGCATCGTACGCGGTGTTTCCGCACGCTCCGTGATCCCCTCTGTATACCCGCGGGTCACTCGTTGGTCTAGTCCATCGCGCCGCGTGGCCCCCGCTGGTCTGCGCGAACTGGTCCGGACCGGCGAGGTGCCGCACTCCCGGTGGTATACCCGCCCGGCGATGATCCGTTCCGCCGCTTACGGAATGAAAGGTCCCTGCATATCTCGGTCGGATCACGGACGAGAGGTGCGCCGTTGCACACCCTTGACAGCCCTATTGGTCTGGGCCAAGCTCCCGGTACTGGTCTACACCATTGGTCCAGGTCCCGGCCCCAGAGGCGGTAACGCGTCGTCGAACACCGCGGGGAGGCAGGGGGGTTTGTGGCATCCCTGAGGAGGGTGGCGTGAAGCGCAGGCTTATATCCGCGATCGGTGTCGCGGGCATGATGATATCGCTCGCGGCGTGCGGGGGGTCCGACGACAAAGCGTCCGAGCAGGACCCGAAGGACCGCAAGGGCGAACTCACCGTCTGGCTGATGGTCGACGCCCAGAGCAGCTGGCCCGAGCTGGTCGACCAGGCCAACGCCGATTTCAACAAGAAGTACCCCGGCGTCAAGGTCAACGTGCAGTACCAGCAGTGGGCCGACAAGACCAAGAAGCTCGACGCCGCGCTGTCCGGCGACAGCTTCCCCGACGTGGTCGAGCTGGGCAACACCGAGACGATGACCTACATCCTCAACGGTGCCCTGGGCGAGATCGACCCCAAGAAGTACGACAACTCGGACACCTGGATCAAGGGCCTCGCGGACACCTGCTCCTACGAGGGCAAGATGTACTGCGTCCCGTACTACGCCGGTGCCCGCGTGGCCATCTACAACAAGGACATGTTCAAGGCCGGTACCGGCTCCGACCAGATGCCGGGCACCGAGGCCGAGCTGCTCGAGGCGCTCGACAAGGTCCAGGACAAGTACAAGAGCGACAACGCCTTCTCCTCGCTCTACCTGCCCGGCCGCTACTGGTACGCCGCCATGTCCTACGTCGCGGCCTACGGCGGCCAGATCGCCACCTACGACGAGGGCGCCAAGGAGTGGAAGGCCTCGCTGTCCACGCCGGAGGCGCAGCAGGGCATCCAGCACTTCGTCGACCTGGTCGAGAAGTACAACAACGGCGACCAGACCAAGGACGAGCAGGACCACGCCAACGTCATGGCCAACGAGAAGGCGGCCCTGCTCTACGGCAACGGCTGGGAGGCCGGCAGCGTCGTCGACGGCGAGGCCAACGGCAACCCGGAGCTGGAGGGCAAGATCGCCACCGCGGGCATGCCCGGCCCGGAGGGCAAGACCCTGCCGTCCTTCATCGGCGGCTCCGACCTGGCCACCATCTCCAAGTCCGACAACCAGGACCTGGCGCAGGACTGGATCTCGATGTTCACCAGCGAGAAGGCCCAGGCCGCGCTGGCCGCCAAGGACATCCTGCCCAACAACACCGAGCAGCTGGAGCCGCTGAAGTCCAAGCCGGAGACGGCACCGATCGCCAACGCGGTCCCGGACGCCTGGTTCACCCCGATCGCCCCCGGCTGGGCCGCGGTCGAGAAGAAGGAAACCCTCGAGACGATGCTGCTCGACATCCTCAAGGGCACGTCGGTCGCCGACGCCACCAAGAAGGCGGACGAGGAGATCAACTCACTGATCAACGAGACCGCCTGAGCCACGGGCGACCCTCGTCGACCTCCGGTGCCTTGTCCGGCCGTCCGGCCGGACAAGGCACGTCGGGTGGGCCGGCCGCCCCGGGCGGGCCGGCCCCCGCCCCGATGCAGATCCCTCGAACGGAAGGCCAGCACAGTGAGTGCCGCCGACATCAAAGCAGCCGAACCGGAGGTGTCCGCCCCGCAGGCGAACCCCGGTGGCGGCCCGGCACCGTCCCCCTCCCGGCGGAGCCGCTGGACCAACGGTCCGCTGCTGCCCTACCTGCTGATCGCCCCGGCTGTCGTGGCACTCGCCTCGGTGTTCGTCTGGCCGCTGATCAAGACCGTGATCATGTCCTTCCAGGACGTGGGCCGACGGGAGCTGTGGACGGGGGACGCCGCCGAGTGGGTCGGCTTCGAGCAGTTCACCAACATCCTCGGTGACGGCGAGTTCTACGACGTCCTGTGGCGCACCGTCCTCTTCATGGTCGTCTGCGTCGTCACCACCATGGCCGTCGGGCTCTTCCTCGCCCACTCCATGCAGCGCATGTCCAAACCCTTCCGGCTGCTGCTGACCGGTGCGCTCATCGCCGCCTGGTCGCTGCCGCTGCTGGTCGCCACCTCGATCTTCCGCTGGTTCGCCGACTCCGACTACGGCGTCGCCAACATGGTCCTGACCGAGTACCTGGGGCTGGACTTCCAGGGCCACAACTGGTGGCTCGACCCCAAGCAGGGCTTCCTCATGATCGGCGCCGTGGTGGTGTGGGGAGCGGTGCCGTTCGTCGCGATCACCCTGTACGCCGCGCTCACCCAGGTGCCGGCCGAACTGGAGGAGGCCGCGGCACTGGACGGCGCCGGGCGCCTCGGGATCTTCCGCTATGTGACCTGGCCGGTGATCAAGCCCGTCTTCCAGATGGTGGCCACGCTCTCGGTGATCTGGGACTTCAACGTCTTCGGCCAGGTCTTCCTGATGCGCGGCAACAAGCCGGAGCCCGAGTACAACCTCCTCGGCCTCTACTCCTACGAGAAGGCCTTCGAGTCGAACTCCTTCAGCCAGGGCGCCGCCATCGCGCTGATCACGGTGCTCCTGCTGTCCGGCGTGGCCGTCTACTACCTGCGCCAGCTGCTCAAGATCGGAGAGGTCGAGTGAGCGACACGACCGCCACGACCGCCACGGACGCGCCGGTCACCGGTTACCGGCCCGACCGCAGAAAGCGCAGCCGGCACCTCTACAACGCCGTCGGAGCCGTCGCCTTCGTGGTGATGGCCTTCCCGGTGTACTGGCTGGTGGTCAGCGCCCTGCGCCCCAACCGGGAGATCCGGTCCTACGACCAGAAGCTCTGGCCGACCTCGATCACCTTCGACAACTTCCAGCGGGCCATCGACCAGCCGAACTTCGGCACCGCCATCCAGTCCAGCCTGATCGTCTGCGTCACCGCCGTCGTCGGCGGCATGGTGCTGGCCACCATCGCCGCCTTCGCCATCGGACGCTTCCGGTTCGCCGGCCGCAAGGTCTTCATGATCGCGCTGCTGGTGGTGCAGCTGCTGCCGCCCACCGCCATGCTCATCCCCCTGTACATCCAGCTCAACGACCTGGGGGCGATCAACGAGTACTGGGGCGTCATCGTCATCTACCTGGTCTCCACGCTGCCCTTCGCCACCTGGATGATCCGCGGTTTCGTGGTGAACATCCCGGTGGAGCTGGAGGAGGCGGCCATGGTGGACGGCTGCTCCCGGATGTCCGCCTTCTGGCGGGTGATCTTCCCGCTGCTCGCCCCCGGACTGGCGGCGGCGTCGATCTTCTCGCTGATCAACGCGTGGAACGAGTACCTGCTCGCCTACATCGTGCTGCAGGACAACGAGAAGTACACGCTCAACGTGTGGCTGATGAACTTCACCACCTCCCGCGGCACCGACTACGGAGCCCTGATGGCCGCCTCCACGCTGATCGCGATCCCGGTCGTCGTGTTCTTCATGATCGTCCAGAAGAAGATGGCCGCCGGCCTCACCTCCGGCGCCGTGAAGGGATAACGCCGCCCGATGACAACGCTCGCCAGTGGTACCGACACCCTCACCCGCGACGCGCTGACGGTCCTCCAGCCCGGCTTCACCGGCACCACCGCCCCCGACTGGCTGCTGCGCCGCCTCGGTCAGGGCCTGGCCTCCGTCGGCCTGTTCGGCCGCAACATCGCCTCGCCCGAGCAGCTCGCCGCGCTGACCGCCCAGTTGCGCGCCGAGCGCGACGACGTACTGGTCGCGATCGACGAGGAGGGCGGCGACGTCACCCGCCTGGAGGTGCGCACCGGCTCCTCCTTCCCCGGCAACCACGCGCTCGGCGCCGTGGACGACGAGGCGCTGACGCGGGAGGTGGCCGCCGAACTCGGGCGCCGCCTCGCGGCCTGCGGGGTGAACCTGAACTGGGCGCCGTCGGCCGACGTCAACGCCAACCCCGACAATCCGGTGATCGGCGTGCGGTCCTTCGGCGCCGACCCCGGCCTGGTCGCCCGCCACACCGCCGCCTACGTCACCGGTCTGCAGTCGGCGGGCGTGGCCGCCTGCACCAAGCACTTCCCCGGCCACGGAGACACCGCCGTCGACTCCCACCACGCGGTGCCGCGCATCGACGTGGACCCGTCCGTGCTGGCCGAGCGCGACCTCGCCCCGTTCCACGCGGCCATCGCCGCCGGGACGCAGGCCGTGATGAGCGCCCACATCCTGGTCCCGGCCCTGGACCCGGGGCGCCCGGCCACCCTCTCCCGCCGGATCCTGACCGAACTGCTCCGCGGTGAACTCGGCTACGAGGGGCTGATCGTCACCGACGGCATGGAGATGCAGGCCATCTCCGGCACCTACGGCATCGAGCGCGGCAGCGTCCTGGCCGTCGCCGCCGGTGCCGACGCGATCTGTGTGGGCGGAGGGCTCGCCGACGACGAGACCGTACGGCGGCTGCGCGACGCCCTGGTCGACGCCGTGCGCACGGGGGCGCTGCCCGAGGAGCGGCTCGCCGACGCGGCCGGCCGGGTCCGCCGGCTGGCCCGCTGGACGGCGTCCGCCGTCCCGGCCGGCGCGGCGGCGTCCGCCGGGAGCGATGTCGGCCTGCGTGCGGCCCGCCGGGCCCTGCGGGTCTCCGGCGCCGCTTCCGCGGGTGCGCTCACCGAGGCGCCCTTCGTCGCGTCCTTCACCCCGGTGGCGAACATCGCCGTCGGCGACGAGACGCCCTGGGGCGTCGCCGCCGAACTCGGCCGGCTGCTCCCCGGCACGGAGACCGGCAGCTTCACCGGGGCCGGCGCCGGGCCGGAGGCGCTGGCGGCGGCCGGGAAGCGCCGCATCGTGGCCGTCGTCCGCGACGAGCACCGGCACCCCTGGATGGCGGCGGCCCTCGACACGCTGCTGGAGGCCCGCCCCGACACCGTGGTGGTCGAGATGGGCGTCCCCCGGGCAGAGCCCCGCGGCGCCCTGTATCTCGCCACCCACGGCGCGGCCCGGGTCTGCGGCCGGGCGGCGGCGGAGGCGCTCGCCGGCGGGTAGCGCCGGGAGGACCGCCGGTCGACGCGCAGGCGACCGGTACGACGAGGCGCCGGCCCCCCTCGGCAGGGGCCGGCGCCTCCGTCGGTCAGCGTGTCCGGGAGCGTGCCCGGGTCAGATCCCCTGCCACTCGGGCTTGTCGGCGTAGGTGTGCCGGAAGTAGTCGGCGAGCTTCAGCTTGGCCGCGGCGGCCTCGTCGACCACCACCGTGGCATGCGGGTGGAGCTGGAGCGCGGAGGCGGGGCACACCGCCGCGACCGGTCCCTCCACCGTCGCCGCGACCGCGTCCGCCTTGCCCTCGCCGGTGGCGAGCAGCACCAGGTGACGGGCCTCCAGGATGGTGCCGATGCCCTGCGTGATCACGTGGTGCGGCACCTGGTCGATGTCGCCGTCGAAGAAGCGCGCGTTGTCCACCCGGGTCTGTTCGGTGAGCGTCTTGATCCGGGTCCTGGAGGCCAGCGATGAGCACGGCTCGTTGAACCCGATGTGCCCGTCGGTGCCGATCCCCAGCAGCTGCAGGTCCACCCCGCCGGCCTCTGCCAGCGCACGGTCGTAGGCCTCGCACGCCCCCTGCACGTCCGCGGCCGTGCCGTCGGGCCCCATGAACGCGTCCATGCCGATCCCGAGGGGCTCCAGCACCTCGCGCCGCAGCACCGAGCGGTACGACTCGGGGTGCTCGGCCCGCAGGCCCACGTACTCGTCGAGCTGGGCGATCCGCGCCGCCGCGGTGTCCACCGCGCCCGAGCGCACCTTGGCCGACAGCGCCTCGTACACGGGCAGCGGCGTGGAGCCGGTGGCCACCCCGAGCAGGGCGCCGGGCTTGCGCCTGAGCAGCTGGGCCATGGCCTCGGCGATCAGCTCGCCGCCCGCCTCGGCGTCCGGGACGATGACAACTTCCACGCTGGCCTGCCGTTCTGAAGAAGGGACTCGAGGACACCCGGAAGGGGCTGTGTGGTTTAGACCAATCTAACAGAGTGGGGTCCCGCGTCCCAGGTTTCCGGCCGCCCGTCCCGGCCGCCATCGCTGCGGCGGCTGCGGTGCCTACGTGAGCGAACCTCCCGTCGCGTCCACCCAGCTCCCCGTGACCCAGCGGCCCGCGTCCGAGGCCAGGAACGCCACCACGTCGGCCACCTCGGCGGGGCTGCCCACCCCGCCCAGCGCGGAGAGCGCCGCCGCGCTGGCCCAGCCGTCCGGGCTCCCGTGCAGCGGCTCGGCCGTGTTGTCGGTGTCGATGATGCCGGGAGCCACGGAGTTCACCGTGATGCCGCGGGCGCCCAGCACCTTGGACAGGTCGCGGGAGAGCACGTCCAGCGCTCCCTTCGTCATCGCGTACGCCATGTTGGCCGGCATCGCCGCGGTGCGTGCGAGGCCCGAGGAGACGTTGATGACCCGGCCGCCGTCGCGCAGCCGACTCATGCCGTGCTTGACGAGGAAGAAGGGTGCCTTCACGTTCACCGCGAAGACCCGGTCGTACTCCTCCTCTCCTATCTCCTCGATCGGGCGGGTGCTGCCGATGCCCGCGTTGTTCACCAGGATGTCCAGTCCGTCCGCATGCCGGTCGAACCGTGCCCACAGTGCTGCGGCGTCGCCCCGGGCGCCCAGCTCGGCGCCGATCGCGAACGCCGAGCCGCCCGCCGCCTCGATCGCGGCAACCGTCTCCTTCGCCGCCGCCTCGCTCCTGCCGTAGTGCACCGCGACCCGCGCGCCGTCGCGCCCCAGCCGCTCGGCGATGCCCCGCCCGATGCCCCTGCTCGCCCCCGTGACCAGAGCCGTCCTGCCCGTCAGCACGCCCATGCCTGCGCCCCCTTCGCATTTCTCTAGCAGTCGCTACAGAAATGACGGTAGCGCAGGCCGCCGACATTTTTCTAGTGTCCGCTATAAAATGCACTCCATGGTGACCGGTGGCAGCGCGAGCGACAGCAGGAGCGGCGGCATGGCGGGGCGTCCGCCCAGGCCCCGTGGCCGCCCCCGCTCGTTCGACCGGGCGACCGCTCTGGAGCGGGCTCTCCTGGCCTTCTGGGAGCGCGGTTACGAGGCCACCTCGGTGGCCGAGCTGACCCGTGTCATGGACATCGGCGCCCCCAGCCTCTATGCCGCCTTCGGGGACAAGCGCTCCCTGTTCGACGAGGTCGTCCAGGTGTACGGCGCGCTGTACGGCTCCTTCGGCGAGCGCGCCCTGGCCGAGGAGCCGACGGCGCGCGCGGCGGTCGGGCGGATGCTGCGCGAGGCAGCCGCCGAGTACACCGCCCCCGGCCGGCCGCACGGCTGCCTGGTCATCCATGCCGCCGCCAACTGCTCCACCCCCGCGGTCGAGGAGTCGCTTCGGGAGCGGCGCAACGCGAACATCGCGGCGTACGAGCGGCGCATCCGGGCCGACGTCGCCGCCGGCGTCCTGCCGCCGGACACCGACGCCGCCGCCCTCGCCCGGCACACCGGTGCAGTGATCCAGGGGATGTCCCAGCAGGCGCGCGACGGCGCGACCCGGGCGGAACTGGAGGCGGTCGCCGAAATTGCCCTGGCCGTCTGGCCCCGCTGATGAGCCGACGGGGTTAGGCTTTCTGCCGACCGCCCGAGTCCGACCGTCCGGGCCCGGCCGCCCGGCCTCCGGGTGGCCGGCAGAGCATGACAACGACAAACACCGTCCGCCGCATGGACAGGGATAGTGGTCTAGTCCACAATGGTCTCCGTGCGAGGCGAACACCGATCCTCCGCCTTCCCCGCACAGGAGGGCGGACCGAGGAACCGGAGCTCTCTGCCCTGACTGCCCCGGCTCCTCGACCTTCGGCCGACCGGGACCGCACACCCCACGGCCGATATTGCTCCGGGCTGCGGTGCCGGGAGGGTTGAGGGTCCCTCTCAGGCGCCGCGGCCCGCGGGTGTTCCCGGGCCCCGGGCGCTCACGGCCCCGCCGGCTGGTTCCGAACGCTGTCCGAGCCGCCAGGTACGCTCGGCCACGTGCCCTCCATGAACGAACTCGTCCGCCAGCACACCGCCCTCGACGACTCCGACCTCGAGTGGCTCCATCTGCTGGTCTCGGAGTGGCAGCTCCTCTCCGACCTCTCCTTCGCCGACCTCGTCCTGTGGGTCCCCACCCGCGACGGCACCCGGTACGTCTCGGTCGCCCAGATGCGTCCCAACACCGGCCCCACCTCCTACCAGGACGACATGGTCGGCCACCTGGTCCCGCGTGGCCGCCGCCCGATGCTGGACGCCGCCCTGGACGAGGGCCGGATCGTGCGCGAGGGCGACCCGGAGTGGCGTGAGGAGGTCCCGGTCCGTGTCGAGTCGATTCCGGTACGGCGCCAGGGCCGCGTCCTCGGGGTGATCGCCCGCAACACCAATCTGCTGACCGTGCGCACCCCGAGCCGCCTGGAGCTCACCTATCTGCAGAGCGCCTCGGACCTGGCGCAGATGATCGCGGCCGGCGCCTTCCCGTTCGAGAACCAGCAGGTCGACATGGACGCCTCGCCCCGCGTCGGCGACGGCCTGATCCGGGTCGACGCGGACGGCATCGTCCAGTACGCGTCCCCGAACGCCCTGTCCGCCTACCACCGGATGGGCCTGGCCGCCGACCTGGTCGGCCACCACCTGGGCAGCACCACCGCCGAACTCGCCCCGACCCGCGGCCCGGTGGACGAGGCGCTGGCCAAGCTCGCCAGCGGCTGGGCGCCGCGCGAGTTCGAGATCGAGGCGAACGACGGAGTGATCCAGTTCCGGGCGATCCCGCTGAAGCCCAAGGGCACCCGCATCGGCTCGCTGGTGCTGCTGCGGGACGTCACCGAACTCCGCCGCCGTGAGCGCGAGTTGATCACCAAGGACGCCACCATCCGGGAGATCCACCACCGGGTGAAGAACAACCTCCAGACGGTGGCCGCCCTGCTCCGCCTCCAGGCCCGCCGCATCGAGTCCGAGCGAGGACGCGAGGCCCTGGAGGAGGCGGTCCGCCGGGTCGGCTCCATCGCGATCGTGCACGAGACGCTCTCACAGAACCTCGACGAGCGGGTGGAGTTCGACGACATCGCCGACCGGGTCCTGGCGATGGTCGCCGAGATCTCGCCCGGCAAGGTCACCGGCCGCCGCACCGGACGCTTCGGCATCCTGGACGCCGAGGTCGCCACCCCCCTGTCGATGGTTCTGACCGAGGTGCTGCAGAACGCGCTGGAGCACGGCTTCCGGCAGGGCGACACCGGCACCGTCGAGGTCGCGGCGCTCCGCGGCGGTACGACGAAGGAGGCCCGCCTGCTGGTCACCGTCCAGGACGACGGAGTGGGCCTGCCGGCGGACTTCGATCCGCGCCGCTCGGGCAACCTCGGGCTGCAGATCGTGCGCACCCTGGTGGAGGGCGAGTTGGGCGGCACCTTCGACATGGTCCCGGCCCCGGACCGCGGCACACGGGTGATCCTGGACATCCCGGTGCCGTCGCGGAAGTAGGGCAGGTCTCCGGGCGGGATCGGGGGCGGCCGTGCGCGCGCAGCAAAAAGCCCCGGATCGTCGGCGATCCGGGGCCGATGCTCGCTGCTTCAAGCTGCGCGTTGGGGGTACTGCGCGCTGCGGCTCGGGGGCGGGGTGTGCGTACGCGCGTCTACGAAGTGATGCCGTGAGGCATACGCGCCGCCAAGCTCAGGCTGTTGCGGGGCGGGTGGGTCAGGCGGAGGCCTGACGGGCCCGGTTGCGGGCGGCGCGGCGCTTCATGGCACGGCGCTCGTCCTCGCTGAGACCACCCCAGACGCCGGAGTCCTGACCGGACTCGAGCGCCCACTGCAGGCACTGCTCGATAACCGGGCAGCGACGGCAGACGGCCTTGGCTTCCTCGATCTGCAGCAGCGCAGGACCGGTGTTGCCGATGGGGAAGAAGAGCTCGGGGTCTTCCTCGCGGCAAACGGCGCGGTGACGCCAGTCCATGGCTGCTACCTCTCCTTGGTGTTACATGCAGGGATGCTTGTGAATGTGAACGCTTTCACGAATCCCTCAACAAGGGAAGGGCCTACCGCCAGGTCGCCCTGGCGTGGTCCTTGGTTTGATGAGGGATTCCGGTGATCTGTGGGGGCCGGTGTTGCGGGCCGCCCCGATCGCCACGTAGAGACTCGCAAACCTCAGCGGCGGATACAACCCCTTCCGGAAAGTTTTTTTTGATTCTTCGGTGTCGGCTAGGTCACAGCCGTACTTCCATGGGGTGGATCCTGGCCTAAACGTTCGAGTGAAAGGACTTTCGCCCCTTCTGCTCACACAATCACACGCAGTGCACGGCGTACGCCTGTGAACGTCACGCTGGTTCGCAGCCCCAGGTGGTCACCGTCCATTTGGAGGGGCAGCGGCACCTTCGAATGCAAGGTGAACTCGGTCAGATCGTGCAGCGAGACGGCATGCTTGCCGCGGGGGCCACGCTCGGGGGACGAAGTGAGCAACTGGGTGCCATACCGGGCGACCGCGGCCGTGGACAGCCGGCTGAGACCGAATACGTCGAGCCCGGTGTCGAACGTGGCCGACGGCGACGCATAGATCGGGCGATTGCCCAGGAATGTCCACGGCGACGTGTTGGAGACTATGGACAGCACCAGGTCGGTGACCGGGTCCTCGCCGGCCCGCTCCAGGGTGATCGTCCCGCTGCGGCGGTGCGGCTCGCCGAGCAGCTGGCGCACCACCTGCCGCACATACAAGGCGTGCGTCGACCTCCTGCCGCGCTCGCGGTGCTGCTCGACCCGGCCGACCACACCGGCGTCGAAGCCGAGTCCGGCGTTGAACGTGAACCAGCGGCCCGGCACCGCCTCGTCCTCCGAGCCGGCCGTGCCCGAGGCGAGTCCCAGCCCGACCGTGCGCTCCCGGCCCTCGCGCAGCGCGTCCAGCAGGGCGCCGGTGGCCTCCACCGCGTCGTTGGGCAGCCCCAGGGCACGGGCGAAGACATTGGTGGAACCGCCGGGGACCACCGCGAGACCGGGCAGATGCGCCGGGTCGGGGCCGGCGTGCAGCAGGCCGTTGACCACCTCGTTCACCGTGCCGTCGCCGCCGAGCGCCACCACCATCTCGATGTCGTCGCTCTGCGCCGCCTGCCGGCCCAGGTCGCGGGCGTGCCCGCGGTACTCGGTGGTGACTGCCTCCAGCTTCATCTCGCTGGCGAGCGCGTGGATCAGCACATCGCGCGTACGCGCACTCGTGGTGGTTGCCGCCGGATTGACCACGAGAAGTGCACGCATGCGTTGCAGGGTACCTACTGGGCGGTACCCGGCCCAGTGCGAGGTGGGGTATCGGTCGCCGGACGGCGCGTGAGGCTCGGCACGGGCGCCCACGGGTGTGCGGGCTACCCTGCTGGGGTGACCACTGAGCAGAACCCCGCCTCCGAAGCCGCCGCACCCGCCGACGCGGAGGGCCCCCGCCCCGGCCGGCTGACCGGGGCCGCCGCCCTCGCCGGGCTGGAGGGCCTCGGCCTCGTCGCCGGTGGTGGCTGGATGCTCGTCGCCGGGCTCACGGGCCACCCGGACGACCGGACCGCGGCGGTCACCGGAGGGGTCACCCTGATCGCCCTCGCACTGCTGCCGCTGCTCGCCGCCCGCGGGCTGCTGGCCCGCCGCGGCTGGAGCCGGGGCCCGGCCGTGATCACGCAGATCCTGGCACTGCCCGTGGCCTACAACCTGCTGCAGGCCGACAGCATCGCCATCCCGGCCGGGATCGTGCTCGGGGTCGTCGCCGTCACGGCACTGGTGTTGCTGGTGAACCCCGAGACCACCCGGGCCCTCGGCATCCGGGGGCCCGGCGACGCATCGAAGTAGCGCCCGGGGAACCTACTCCTCGACCAGCAGCTTCTCCCGCAGCTGCGCCAGGGTGCGGGCCAGCAGCCGGGAGACGTGCATCTGGGAGATCCCGACCTCCTGTGCGATCTGCGACTGGGTCATGTTGCCGAAGAAGCGCAGCAGCAGGATCCGTTTCTCCCTCGGCGGCAGATCCTCCAGCAGCGGCTTGAGCGATTCCCGGTACTCCACGCCCTCCAGCGCCTCGTCCTCGGCGCCGAGGGTGTCGGCCACCGCCGGGGACTCGTCGTCGGTGTCGGGGACGTCCAGGGACAGCGTGGAGTACGCGTTGGCGGACTCCAGCCCCTCCAGGACCTCCTCCTCCGAGATCGCCAGCTTCTCGGCGAGCTCGTGGACCGTGGGGGAGCGTCCGTGCAGCTGCGACAGCTCCGCGGTGGCCGTCGTCAGGGCCAGGCGCAGCTCCTGCAGCCGGCGCGGCACCCGCACCGCCCAGCCCTTGTCGCGGAAGTGCCGCTTGATCTCACCGACGACGGTCGGCGTGGCGTAGGTGGAGAACTCCACGCCGCGGTCCGGGTCGAAGCGGTCGACCGACTTGATCAGCCCGATGGTGGCGACCTGCGTCAGGTCGTCCAGTGGCTCCCCGCGGTTGCGGAAGCGGCGGGCGAGGTGCTCCACGAGCGGCAGATGCATGCGGACCAGCTGGTTGCGCAGTTCCGCGTACTCCGGACTGTCCTTCTCCAGCCCGCGCAGCTGGGCGAACAGGGCCCGCGCCCCGCTGCGGTCCCGCGGGTCGTGGTGCGTGCCCGGCACGCTCCGCGCGCGTGGCGCGCCGTCCTCGGAGTTTCGCTCGTGCTCGCTCATCGTCCCCGTAGCCCTTTCCGGAGCCCTCGCCTCCGCTCGGCCCGGCCGGACCGGGGCGGCCCCGATCCGTCCGTCCGCAGGCGCGCTCTGCACGGCACCGCTCCGGTCCCCGCCGTGCCGCCCGCCGCCCGGGATGCCCGCCTCCGCGGTGTCCTCGGGGTGCGGGCGGGCCTGCTCGGGGATGGCCTCGATGCCGTCCGGCGTGCCCCGGGCCGCGCCCGGCGCGCGTGTGCCCCCGGCCGGCAGCTCCCGTGTGCCGCGCTCTTCGTCACGCACCGGCCCGTCCCCGTCCCTCACGTCGGCCCGGGTCCCGCGCCGCGCTGTTTGTAGAGGCTGATCGAAACGGTCTTGTCCTCGTCGACGGCGGAGGAGACCTTGCCCGCGAGGGCGGACAGGACGGTCCAGGCGAAGGTGTCCCGCGAGGGGGCGTGACCGTCCGTGGTCGGCGCCGATACGGTGACCTCGAGCGAGTCGTCGACAAGCCGGAAGATGCAGCTGAGGACCGAGCCCGGCACGGCCTGCTGGAGCAGGATCGCGCAGGCCTCGTCCACCGCGATGCGCAGGTCCTCGATCTCGTCGAGGGTGAAGTCCAAACGGGCAGCGAGGCCGGCCGTCGCCGTACGCAGCACCGACAGGTAGGCACCCGCAGCGGGCAGCCGGACTTCCACGAAGTCCTGGGTCGCGGGCTCGCCTGCGATCTGGGACACCCTCACCTCCAAGGTGGTACAAGCGTTTCAGGGCCGAGGGTCACCCCTCGGGTAACGCGGTGACGCGATACGTGGTTCTGCCGTGACGTTATCGCGCTCGGAACTTTCCTGTCCCCGAGACCCCAGCCCCTTGCCGTCACTCATAGTAAACACATGAACACGCACAGTGGCTAGGGGTCGGGCGGGCCCAAATCGGAAGAGCGCGCGCCGGGTTGACGTACCCAGACGTCAGACGGTCGAACCGTCCCGGATCCGGGTCACACGAGTACGTGGTCCACGAAACACCACCGCCACTCCTCACCTGGCTCGAAGCTCCGCATCACCGGATGCCCGGTCTCCCTGTGGTGCCTCGACGCGTGCCGCCGCGGCGAGGAGTCGCAGCAGCCGACGTGACCGCAGGTGAGACACAGCCGCAGATGCACCGGCTCGGTACCCTCCGCCCGGCACTCGGGACAGCTGTCCGTCAGCGGCGCGGGTTCCGGGTGCGGCAGCGCGTCGGCGTGCGTGCACTGTTCCATGCGTGCCAGGTTACGACGGGTGCGCGGAAGGCCGCCGCAGAAAGCCGCACAGGACAGCCGTGCGGAGCACGAGACGGGCGAGGGCGATGGACGTGATGCCGCTGCTGTTGCTGGTGGCGGGCAGTGCCGCGATCGCCGCCGCCGGCCGGCGCACCCCCGTGCCGGCGCCGCTGCTGCTGGTCGCGGCCGGGCTGGCGGTCAGCTACATCCCCGGCGTCCCGGAGTACCGGCTCGACCCGCACATCGTGCTGCCGCTGCTGCTGCCCCCGCTGCTGCACACCGCCGCCACCGACAGCTCCTACCTCGATCTGCGGGCCCAGCTGCGGCCCGTGGCGCTGCTGTCCGTCGGCTACGTGCTCTTCGCCACGCTCGCGGTCGGCTGGGCCGCCCACGTGATCGTGCCCGGTCTGCCGCTGACCGCCGCCCTGGTGCTCGGCGCGGTGATGGCGCCGCCGGACGCCGTCGCGGCCACTGCCGTCGCCCGCCGGGTGGGGCTGCCCTCCCGGATCACCACGGTCCTTCAGGGCGAGTCCCTGGTGAACGACGCCACCGCGATCACCGCCTACCGGGTGGCGGTCGCCGCGGCCGTCGGCGAGGGCACCACCTGGGCGGGCGGGATCGGCGAGTTCCTGGTGGCCGCGGTCGGCGGCATCGGCGTCGGCCTGGTGCTGATGGTGCCGCTGCAGTGGCTGCGCACCCATGTGAGGGAGGCGCTGCTGCAGAACACCCTCTCGCTGCTGATCCCGTTCGTCGCCTACGCCGCGGCCGAGCAGGTGCACGCCTCCGGGGTGCTGGCGGTGGTGGTGGTCGCCCTCCATCTCGCCCACCGCGCGTGGCAGGTCGACTTCGCCATCCGCCTCCAGGAGGACGCGGTCTGGAAGATGGTCGCGTTCGTGCTGGAGTCGTCCGTCTTCGCCCTGATCGGACTCCAGCTGCCGGTCGTCCTCCGGGGCCTCGGGGACTACGCGGTCGGCGAGGCCGCCGGGTACGCACTCGCCCTCTTCCTGGTCGTGGTCGCGGCCCGGTTCGTGTGGGTGTACCCGGCCACGTTCCTGCCCCGGATGCTGTCGGCCCGCATCCGCGCGCGCGAGCCGAACCCCACCTGGAAGGCGCCCTTCGTCGTCGGCTGGGCCGGCATGCGCGGCGTGGTGTCGCTGGCCATCGCCTTCTCCGTCCCGATGACCGTGCACGGCGGCGAGCCCTTCCCCGAGCGCAACCTCATCCTGTTCCTGACCTTCACCACGGTGATCGGCACCCTGGTCGTCCAGGGCATCACCCTGCCCTCGCTGATCCGCCTGCTGAAGCTCCCCGGACGCGACGCGCGGGCCGAGACGCTCGCCGAGGCCAACGCCCAGGCGCAGGCGTCCCGGGCCGCCGAGCAGCGTCTCGACGAACTCCTCGCCGACGAGCGCAACACCCTCCCCGATCCGCTCGCCGAACGCCTGCGCACGGTGCTGGAGCGCCGCCGCAACGCCGTCTGGGAGCGGCTCGGCCAGACCAACCCGGTCACCGGCGAGTCCGCCGACGACACCTACCGGCGGCTGTCCCGCGAGATGATCGCGGCCGAGCGCGAGGTGTTCGTCCGGCTCCGCGACGCCCGCCGCATCGACGACGAGATGCTCCGCACCCTGCTGCGCCGCCTGGACCTGGAGGAGGCGGCCGCGTACCGGGAGACCGCCTGAGTTCCGCCCGAGTTCCGCGACCGGGCAGCCGTCAGGGGAACGGGCGGCCGTCAGGGGAACGGGCGGCCGGTGACGACCGCGGCCAGCGTCGTGCCGCGCGGGAAAGCGCCATCCTCCGTCAGGGTGAGCAGCGCGTGCAGCAGCTTGGCGACGTAGAGACGCTCCACGGGCAGACCGTGGCGGTCCCCGAAATCCTCGGCGAAGGCGTCGAGCCCGGGGGAGACGCGTCCGTACCCGCCGCCGTGGAAGCGGTCGTCCACCCGCCAGTCGCCGCGCGGACCGCCGAAGGCCTCCTGCTGGAGCCGGCACACCTCGCCCGTCAGGAAGCCGCCCCGAAGCACGGCGACCCCGAGCGCCCGCTGACCGGGGCCGAGCCCCGCGGCCAGCCCGGCGAGCGTGCCCCCGGTGCCGCACGCCACGGCGACGACGTCGGCCCGCGCGCGCAGCTCCTCGCCGAGCGCCCGGCAGCCACGCACGGCCGGGGCGTTGCTGCCGCCCTCGGGGACGACGTGGGCGCCGGACGCGCCGCACGCAGTCAGGATCGCGGCGAGCGTCCCGGGATCGGCCTTGTGCCGATAGGTCGATCTGTCGATGAAGTGCAGGCGCATCCCGTCGGCGGCGCAGCGGGCCAGGGAGGGGTTCCGCGGCCGGTCCGCCAGCTCGTCGCCGCGCACCACGCCGACCGTGCGCACCCCGAGCAGCCGGCCCGCCGCGGCGGTGGCGCGCAGATGGCTGGAGTAGGCGCCGCCGAAGGTGAGCACCGGGCGGCCGGCCGCGGCCGCCAGGTTGGGGACCAGTTTGCGCCACTTGTTGCCGACCAGCTCCGGGTGGACGAGGTCGTCGCGCTTGAGGAGCAGCCGGACGCCGTGCCGGCCGAAGCGCGCGTCCCGCACCTCCTGCACGGGCGAGGGCAGGCGCGGCTGAAGGACGTCCAGGCGGGTCACGCCACCATTGTCGAACACCCGCTCACGCCGGTGTCGAACAGCCGCCCCCTTTCGCAGGTCCCGGATCCGTCCGGGCCCCGAGCGCTACGACGTGTTCGAAGCAGTCCCAGTGTGCCCCGCCGCCGAGTGATCCATTCCCGCTCTTTCGGGTAATAGCACCGGCACGCTCCGTGAGGAAGGCTGGTCCGTGCAGATCGATGCCGGGCACAGGTGCGCCCGGCATGACCGGGAGGGCAATTCCTTATGTCGGTAGGCGAAGAGGTCCGCACCGAGCAGACCAGGCCGCAGCAGAGCCTCGGCACGGCGGCGGCGCGGAACCTGGCCACCACCACCAAGTCCGTGCCTCAGATGCAGGAGATCAGCTCCCGCTGGCTGCTGCGCATGCTGCCCTGGGTGGACATCCAAGGCGGTACGTACCGGGTGAACCGGCGTCTGACCTTCGCCGTGGGGGACGGGCGGCTGACGTTCGTGAAGACCGGGGACCAGGTCGAGGTGGTCCCCGCGGAGCTGTGCGAGCTGCCGGCGCTGCGGTCGTACGAGGACGAAGAGGTGCTCTCCGAACTCGCCCGGCGCTGTGAGCAGCGGGAGTTCTCCGCGGGCGAGGTGATCGCCTCGTTCGGCAGCCGGACCGACTCCGTGTACCTGCTGGCCCACGGCAGGGTGGAGAAGCTCGGCACCGGCCCGTACGGCGAGGACGAGAGCCTCGGAGTCCTGGCCGACGGCTCGTACCTCGGTGAGCAGGCGCTGCTCGACGACGACGCCATCTGGGAGTACACCGCCCGCGCGGTCACCGCCTGCACCGTGCTGGTGCTGACCCGTCAGCAGGTGGACCAGGTCGCGGACGCCTCGGACACGCTGAGCACCCACCTCACGGCGCGGCGCTCGCTCCCCTCGCAGCGCACCAACAAGCACGGCGAGAAGGAGATCGACCTCGCCGCCGGCCACTCCGGCGAGCCGGACATCCCGCACACCTTCGTCGACTACGAGGCCAAGCCCCGTGAGTACGAACTGAGCGTCGCCCAGACGGTGCTGCGCATCCACTCGCGTGTGGCCGACCTCTACAACCAGCCGATGAACCAGACCGAGCAGCAGATCCGCCTGACGGTCGAGGCGCTGAAGGAGCGCCAGGAGCACGAGCTCATCAACAACCGCGACTTCGGCATGCTGCACAACTGCGAGTACGACCAGCGGATCCAGCCGCACGACGGCGTGCCAGGCCCGGACGACATGGACGAGCTGCTGAGCAGGCGCCGCGGCACCAAGCTGTTTCTCGCCCACCCGCGTGCCATCGCCGCATTCGGCCGCGAGCTCAACAAGAGGGGGCTCGTCCCGGAGACGATCGACATCGCGGGCAACCGCATCCCGACCTGGCGGGGCGTGCCGATCTTCCCGTGCAACAAGATCCCGGTCTCCGACGCCCGCACATCCTCGATCATCGCGATGCGTACCGGCGAGGGCGACCAGGGCGTCATCGGCCTGCGGGCCACCGGCATCCCGGACGAGATCGAGCCGAGCCTGTCGGTGCGCTTCATGGGCATCAACGAACAGGCCATCATCAAGTACCTGGTGACGGCCTACTACTCGGCCGCGGTCCTCGTGCCGGACGCGCTCGGCGTCCTGGAGAACGTCGAGATCGGCCGCTGGCGGTGACCCTTCCTCCCGCGCACCGTGTCCCCGCCCGTCCGGGCGGGTACACCCCGGGATACGGAGGCGGCCCCCTGGGTGAGGTGAGTCCATGAAGGAGACTCGGCACCGCGGCACAGAGCCACTGCGCGCCGGCGACCCACCGAGCCCCACCGGAACACTGGAAAGGCACAGGCCCATCGGCACACAGAGGGACAACGGCCCCGGGCCGTCGTCCGATGCGGAGAGCCCGGGGCCCCCGGAGGGGAACGAGGCGGAGGCGCTGCTGCGCCGGGCCCGGGCAGCGGTCGACCCCGAACTGCGGTCGGCGATCGCCTCACTGCCCGGCTCCATGCGCCGGATCGCGCTCTACCACTTCGGCTGGCAGCACGCCGACGGTACTCCGGCGACGGGCAACGCCGGCAAGGCGATCCGCCCCGCGCTGGTCCTGGCCTCGGCCGCGGCGCTGGGCGGGTCCGGGGCCCGGACGGCGGCCGTCCGCGCGGCGGCCGCGGTGGAACTGATCCACAACTTCACGTTGCTGCACGACGACGTGATGGACCGCGACACCACCCGCCGGCACCGGCCCACCGCGTGGACCGTGTTCGGTGACGCCGAAGCGATTCTCGGTGGCGATGCCCTCCAGGCGCTGGCCCTCCGGCTGCTCGCCGCGGATCCGCACCCGGTGTCACCGGCCGCCGCCGCGCGGCTCGCGGACTGCGTGGTGGAGCTGTGCGCCGGGCAGCAGGCGGACACGGCCATGGAGCAGCGCGGCCCGGACGAGGTCACCCTCGACGAGACGCTCGCCATGGCCGAGGCCAAGACCGGTGCGCTGCTGGGCTGCGCCTGCGCCCTGGGCGCGCTGTACACGGGCGCCGCGCACGAGGACGTCGATGCCCTGGACGCGTTCGGCCGGGAGGCGGGGCTCGCCTTCCAGCTGATCGACGACGTCATCGGCATATGGGGCGACCCGCGGCGCACCGGCAAGCCGGCCGGTGCCGACCTCGCCGCCCGCAAGAAGTCGCTGCCGGTGGTCGCCGCGCTCGCCTCCGGCACCCCGGCCGCCGCCGAACTCGCCGAGCTGTACACCCGGCCGTACGAGCAGGACAAGGAGGACCTGGAGCAGACGGCACTGCTGGTGGACCGCGCGGGCGGCCGGGACTGGGCCCAGGCCCAGGCGGTGGACCGGATGGCCCGCGCCGTGAGCGAACTGGCCCGTGCCGTGCCCGAGCCCGAGGCGGCGGGCGGACTGCTGGCGCTGGCCGAGTTCGTGACCCGCCGCAGCGCCTGACGCCCGGCGGCCGCACCGGACCGGCCGCCACAAGGGCACCGGAGCCGCGACAGGACCGTACGCACCTGACCCGTACGGCCGCGCCGCCGACGGCTCCGGTACCGGGCGGGTCCCGCACTTCCCCACGGTGTGCGGGGCCCGCCCCCTGCTTCCGCCGCGCCGGTTAGGCTGACAACGGCCAGCGGCACAAGGGCAGTTGCGGAAGAGGGGTGGAACATGGGAGTGGCGATACGTACGGCCGGGCAGGGCGACCGCGACCAGGTCGTCCGGTTGCTGGACGGGGCGTTCCAGCACGATCCGGTGAGCAGCTGGGTCTTCCCCGGCGAGGAGTACCGCAGGGCCACCCACCCCAGACTCATGGCCGCCTTCACGGACGCCGTCCTCGCCGACGGGCGCATCGATCTCACCGAGGACGGTTCGGCCTGCGCCCTCTGGCTGCCGGTGCCCGCCGGTGACCACGGGGACGGTGGCGACGGGGCAGGCCCTGAGGACGACGGGCCGGCCATGGTCCGCCGGGAGGTCGACCCGGACAACGAACGCGTGGAGCTGATCGGCCGGCTGACGGCCGGGATCCATCCCTCCGACCGGGCGCACGCCTACCTGTGGATGATCGGCGTCGCCCCGGAGCGGCAGGGCGAGGGCCTCGGCACCACCCTCATCGAGTCCGCCCTCGACCGCTGCGACCGCGAGGGGCTGCCCGCCTACCTGGAGGCGAGCAACGCCGACAGCCGCCGGCTGTACCAGCGCCTCGGGTTCGACCTCGTCGGCCGGCCCCTGCAGCTTCCGGACGGTCCCCTGATGTGGCCGATGTGGCGCGAGCCCCGCCCGCCCACACCCTGACCCTCCGGGCACCCGAGGCTCCCCCGGCGCAGGCGCCCCGGAACGCCCCCGCACCGGCGGCGCGACCCCGCGCCACGACACCTGCGCCGCGGCCCCGTGCCACGTCACCTGCTCCGCGACCCCGTGCCACGTCACCTGCTCCGCGGCCCTGCTCCGCGACCCCGCGCAGCGGCAGGCGCTGCGCGGACGCCCGCCCTACCCTGACTCCATGGACGGCGAGAAGCACGTCTGCTCCGTGCCGCCGGACGGCCCGTCGAGACAGTCGTCCGGCGGCACGGGACCCTGGACGTGTGGGTCCCGGTCCGGGCGCCGGGCCCGTGCCGCAACCCCGCGTGCGCGGCAGGACCCGACGCGCGCGCACCGGGCCCTGCGTACTCCGCCGCGCCGTTGCGGAGGACTGCGGAGGATTCCTGACCCGATCGGGCCGGCGGTTGTCGAGAATCCGGCCCCGGCTCCGACGTCCCCTGTGAGAACCGCCCGCGAGGGGCGGTGAGAGCCAAGGAGCGGACTGATGAAGTACCTGGTCATGGTGCAGGGCAGTCAGGCGGACTACGAGGCCATGCAGGGCAAGGGCTCCGCGCAGTCCCCGGCCTGGAGCAAGGAGGACGTCCGGGCGATGTACGCCTTCATGAACGCCCTCAACGACGACCTCGCCGAATCCGGCGAGATGGTCGACGGACAGGGGCTGGCCGAGCCGGCCCGGACCCGGTTCGTCCAGCGCGGCGCCGACGGCTCCGCGGAGGTCACCGACGGGCCCTACGGCGAGACCAAGGAGCTGCTGGCCGGTTACTGGGTCCTGGACTGCGCGAGCCTGGAGCGGGTCACGGAGATCGCCGAGCGGATCATCCAGTGCCCCCAGCCCGAGGGCGCCCCGGACTACCCGGTGGTGATCCGGCCCATCGACGAGGGTTCCGGCGACGTCGGCTGCTGAGCGGCAAGTGCCGGGCCGGACCGAGACCGAGGACCTGCTGCGCCGTTGCGCGCCGCAGGTTCTCGGCGCGCTGGTCCGGCGGTACGGCCATTTCGACACCGCCGAGGACGCCGTACAGGAGGCGCTGCTGGCGGCAGCGGGGCAGTGGCCGTCGTCCGGGGTCCCGGACAACCCGCGCGGCTGGCTGATCCGGGTGGCCTCACGGCGCCTGACGGACGCCCTGCGCGCGGAGGAGGCCCGGCGCACGCGGGAGGAGCGGGCGGCGGCACTCACGCCCCGCTGGGGCCATGTGCCGGGCCCGTGGGGCGCCCAGGGCGCCCTCACCGCCCCGCCGCCGGACCTCGCCGACCGTGCCCCGCGCGACGACGACACCCTCACCCTGCTCTTCCTGTGCTGCCACCCGGACCTGCCACCGCCCGCGCGCATCGCGCTCACGCTGCGCGCGGTCGGCGGCCTGACCACCGCCGAGATCGCCCGTGCGTACCTGGTCCCCGAGGCGACGATGGCGCAGCGGATCAGCCGGGCCAAGCGCAAGGTCCGCGGCGTGCACTTCGGCCGCCCGGACAACTGGGCGGAGCGGCTGCCCGCCGTGCTGCACGTGCTGTACCTGATCTTCAACGAGGGCTACACGGCGACCTCGGGGACCAGTCTCCAGCGCAGGGACCTGGCCGGCGAGGCGATCCGGCTCGCCCGCCAGGTGCACCGGCTGCTCCCCGACGACGGCGAGGCGGCCGGACTGCTGGCGCTGATGCTGCTCACCGACGCCCGCCGGGCCGCCCGCACCGACGAGCACGGCGACCTGGTCCCGCTGGATGAACAGGACCGCGCCCGGTGGGACCGCGCCGCCGTCGACGAGGGCGTGGCCCTGGTCACCCGCGCCCTGTCCCTCGGACACCCGGGCCCCTACCAACTGCGTGCCGCGATCGCCGCCGTGCACGACGAGGCGCCGTCCGCCGAGGAGACCGACTGGCCGGAGATCCTCGGGCTGTACGACGTGCTCGTACGGCAGGTCCCCGGACCGGTCGAGCGGCTCAACCGGGCGGTGGCCGTCGCGATGGTGCACGGGCCGGAGGCTGGACTGGCCGAACTGGCGGACCTGGAGGGGGAGCTGGGCGAGGTGCGCCACCGCGTCGACGCGGTCCGCGGCCACCTGCTGGAGCGCACCGGCGACCACGAAGCGGCCCGCGCCGCCTACGAGTCGGCCGCCGCCGCGGCCCTGAGCCTCCCGGAACGCCGCTACCTGCACTCACGGGCCGCGAGGCTCCAGCACTGACGCAGCATCACCGAACGCCACAGCGCCACGGTGGCCCAGGGGCCCCGCAGACGACCGCACCCGGACCGTCAGGAGGCCGTGGTCGGCGTTCCTGCGGGCCGGGTGCGGTCGGGGGCTTGGCCGCACTCCGCCGCGCTGGGTTTGGGTGATCCCGGCGGGAGTGGCGCCAGCCTGTGCTCTGCGGGTGGTGCGAAGAAGCGCGTACTGGCAACCGTGCCGTCAGCGGCTGATGTCGCAGATGGGTCCGCCCCCTTGCCCGAAGACAGCGCCATGGGATGCAGGTCCCAGCCCCGTAGCATCACCGACCGGTGAATCCGGGACTCGGGGAGTCGAGCGGCCGTCAGAACCGGACCGGTTCATGTTGGTCAGTAGTACATGACGGAGTCGATGTATATCTTCGGGTCGTCCGGCAGGTCACCTTCGAAGGATGCGCCCATAAGCGTGGTTTCCGAAGCTGTTTGACCTGCGGGTACCTGCTGGAAGTCGAAGTGGTTGGTCGTTACCCAGTCCGTCCCGTTGCCGACGCTGACGGCGACCTTGATGTTGCGGGTCCTTTTCGTGGTGTTGGTTGTGTTGCAGGCGACGTTGATGCCGATCTTGTTCGGTGTGGCTCGGATCTCCGTGTCGCCGAGTGTGACGATCTTCGTCTTCCCCAGGTAGCTGATGACAGGTGAGGGTTTCGGACTCGCGTCAGGAGATGCAGGGGTGCTTGGGGTGCTGCTCTGACGGGTGGGCGGGGCGTGTGAGGAGGTAGAAGGGGAGTTGGAGTTGTCGCTGCTCGAGCATCCGGTGAGCAGTACCGTAACGAGGAGTGCTGCACCCCACCTTGTGGGGTGCAGCATGTTGCGTGTCGGCATCAGTTGCAGGACCCCACCCTGAGGTAGTTGTCGACCACGACCTTGCTCCCGACCTTCATGTAGGAGTAGGCCTGACCGCAGTAGCCGCGGCTCTGATAGACCGGGCCAGCGTAGGAACTGTACGTGCCGAAGTCCTGGACGTCAGGGATGGCGGTGTAGTTGGTCTTCAGGCGGATGCCCATGTAGCGGGCAGAGCCGGTGTCGTTGAAGAACACAGCACAGATGGGCTTGTCGTAGTAGCCGCTGCCCGTGGTCTTGCCGTTGGTCCAGGTGTAGGTGGTGCCGTAGGTGCCATAGCGCGCAGCGCCGGTCGAGATGGTGTATCCGGATCCGCAGACATTGGCGGCAGCGGCGGCAACCCCGGCGTTGGACTCGATGATGCGCTTGGTCTCGGCTGAGGCGTCCGCGCCGACCTTGATACCTCTGACCTCCGTGGTCTCGATCGGCGCGCTGCCCTTCGGCGCCGGCTGTTCAGTCGCCGACGCCGCGGGCGCAACCGCCATGGCAACAAGGAGAGCCGCGCAAGCGCCGCCCATGCGTATCACAGTCTTCACTTTCTCCCCTTAAAGTGACGGTCAGGTGCCCTTGAGGCAGCAGAGAATATCAATGTGAACATTTGAGCGAACATCGCTTTCAGGTCATCCCGCTGGCTGACGTTCAGTCCATCGGCCCCACTCGGCGCCCTCGTTTCCGCGAACTCCGGGAGGTGATGGTATGGGGCGAAACCGGACTGGACGAGCACGCGTAGCCGGCTTCCGTCGGGCTGGCGCCGGACGACCCGTGCTCGGGCGCGGACGCCGTCCGTGGGCTGGGTCGGAGTGGGAGCGACGTTGCAGCTGATCAGCGTCGGCACGGGTTTTTCCGGCTCACGTCATCGGCGTTGGATTGCTCGACGATCAGGCGGGCGATGTCAGCGGGCAGCATGGCCTTCATGCTCCGGCAGGGATTCCTCCGTCGGGCTCCGGTGCTTCTCGGCGCAGTCGCATGCCGACCGGAACTCAGGCAGGGATGCCGGGCATCGCAGAGTCCGTCCTCTCCGTTGCTGCGGCCTCCGGTCGGCTCAATTAAAAGATCCGCAGCAGGCACACCTATGACGTCCCTGATGCGGAATCGGCCAATGTGCTGAGTGTGCTTCCTCTAGCCCACGCCGCTCCCCTTGGCAGCATCATCACAGGTCACACAGTAGGGAACGCTGTGTTCAGATGCATCACTAGAATGATCCATTTCCTGCCATGTCCCTGATCGGTGGCTATTGCATGGTGTCACCGTGCCTAGAGTGAACAGGGAATGAGGGAATCAGGTCGCGCTACCCGGTCTCTGTGTGTCGCCGGGGGCAGGCGTTGCTGACGCAGCACTACACACGACGGTGTTCCTCCGGTCGCGTTGGCTGGGGCGAGGAGGGGCGGGAATGTAATCGATGCGCACCCTAGGAGGCAGCGCTGGGGCCGTAAGCCGCGTGACCAGGTCCTGAGGACCGCAGTTGCTCGGTATCCCCGACACTGCGGGAGTTGTGTGTTGCTCGAAAGTATTCCAACCGAGACGCCTGGCCGGCTTTCCGATCGGGCAGAATGCCGGTCGATGACTCCGCGTCAGTAGCAGCGAGCCTGGACACTCTTTTGGTCCATGACTGACCGCGGCGCGCCCCTCGACACGGGCGAAAGACCTGTTGCCTCCTTCTGCAGTGGCCCCACCTGCCCCCATCGACTCATCCACCAATGCGCGGAACAGGGCCGAGCCTCCGCAGCGCCCGTGGACGTGCGCCGCATCACCTCTCACACACAAGGAATCCAACGTTTTGAGACGGGTTAGCAGACACATGTACGCCCGCGTTCCGGTCGCCGTCACCATCGCCACCGCGGTGGTGTTAGGGACCGTGACGCAGGGGCAGGCCGCTTCACAGCCGCCGCCGACGCCGCCCCCGAGCGCCGTCGAAGGATGGTCCGAGCCCGCAGCGCCCCGCGTGAAGGCGGACAAGGACGGCAACAAGGACCGCGTTCCCGCCGATGAGCGCGGTAGGGTCCTCGGTGACGGCCACGCCAAGTCATCTGACACCGCGTGGACCACCATCGGCGACGCCACCGGCTTCCACCTCATGACCGCCGACGAAGCCGACGGCTACCGCTGGAAGACCGCCGCGACTCTGGCCGAACCCGGGTTCTTCAACACCGACACATGGATCGGCAACGCTTGTGTCACTGCCTCCGGTGACCGTGCCCTGGTCGCCTACGCGCCGCGTACGTTTACCAACAAGCCCAACCTGATGGCCCGGGGCGCGTTCACGGCCGTCGTCGACCTGGACTCGGGCGAGGTCACGAAGCTGCCGTTCCAGGCGAGCCTCGCCTACTTCTCACCCGGCTGCGGCGATGGGGAGCAGGCGGTTCTGTCGCAGTTCACGGATGAGAGGACGTCGGACCGGAACAAGACCCGCCTGATCACCGTCGACGCCCGTACGGGCAGGACGAAGCAAAAGATCACGGTGGAGGGCCAGGTCACGTCCGCGGTCCCGACCCGCAACGGCATGGTCGCCGCCCAGGGTAACGCGATCGTGCGGATAGCCAAGGACGGAGAGTCCGAGCTGATTGCGCGCACGGACAACACGCCCTTCAGCCTGTCCGTCACCAAGGACGGCGGCATCGCCTTCCTGGACCGCCGACACGACGCCCGGGTCACCAAGGGTGTGCGGGCCCTCGCCGCCGACGCGGAGCCCGTCGAAACCGCCTCCGCCGGCAGCACGTCCAGGGTCAAGTACCTGACCGGCGGACAGGCCAAGGGCAACGACGTCAAGGCCCGGACGGTCGCCGAGGGCGATCTGACCGGCATGGACCTCACTCGCGCCGCCGACGGAACCGCGATCGTCACCGGCGTGGCGAAGAACGTCGGCACCCTGCCCGGGAACGTGCGGAACCCCGGCGGGCTCGACAAGGACGCCACCGCCTCCACCAGGGCCCGCGCCGTCGTGAACGCCGCGTGGGCCGACGGCAAGGACAGCCGTATCCGCCCTGCCGAGTACGAGACGGTGCGCACGGCCCGAATCGAGATGAAGCACCTGCCCACCGGCAGCGAGCCGTTGTTCGAGGCCAACCCGGCCGCGTCCCCGGTCAGCCCCGACCCGGCCGAGGGAGAGGAGCGTTCCCCGGCCCTCGGCACCGCCCCCGTCAGGGACCGCGGCACCGCGGGCCGCGGCAAGGTATCCACGCTGAACATCGCCGAACCGGAGTCGGAGCGTACCTGCTCCGTGGAACGTGGCAACCCGCAGAAGCAGGCGTTCCAGCCGAAGCCGCGGCAGATCGAATGGGCTGTCAACCGGGCCATCGAAGGCACGATGGACAAGCATGTGTACCGGGCCGCCAACTGGAAAAACATGGGCATGGGCGCCTACGCGCCGCAGGCCCTTGTCGGCGGTCTTACCCCGTTGTCGGGCGGCGGGCGCATCCCTGCTCAGGTGTTCCTCGGCATCACCGCCCAGGAGTCAAACATGTGGCAGGCCACTCGCTTCGCCGCACCGGGCACCACCGCCAACAGCCTCATCGGCAACTACTACGGCCTCGTCCACGATGCACACGGCCAGGTCGACGACCCCTGGGCCATCAACTGGCGTGCCGCGGACTGCGGTTACGGCATCACGCAGGTCACCGACGGCATGCGGCTGCCCGGAAAGCCGTACCAGGACGGCGAGGTCCGGCCGTCCAAGCCGCGCGCGTACCAGGAGGCCGTCGCGCTGGACTACACCGCAAACGTCGCGGCTGGCGTGAACATCCTTGCCGAGAAGTGGAACCAGACCCGCAGTGCTGGCCTCACCGTCAACAACGGTGACCCGAAGGGCATCGAGAACTGGTTCTTCGCCCTGTGGGCCTACAACTCCGGTTTCTACCCCAAGTCGGTCGCTGGCGAGAACGGGGGCAAGTGGGGCGTGGGCTGGGCCAACAACCCGGCCAACCCGACCTACAAGCCCAACCGCACCCCGTTCCTGGAGAACGCCGTCGGCGGTGACGACTACTCCCACGCAGCCAAGCCGCAGTTCTGGCCATACCCGGAGAAGGTGATCGGCTGGGCCGCGCGCCCGCTGGAGGCCCTGGAGGCGCCAGGTACCCTTGTCCACGGTTTCCGGCCCGCATGGTGGACCCAGCCCATCTACCGCACCCAGGCCAAGCCGCCGGTCGACCTGTTCTGCAGCGGCTCCAACGAGTGTGACCCGAGCAAGATCAGGGAAGGGGCGTCGAACGACTCGCCCGCGACGGGCCCGTGTCAGCGCACGGACTTCCGGTGCTGGTGGAACAGCAAGGTGGAGTGGAAGAACTGTGCCGCCAGCACCTGCGGATTCGAACTGTTCCGCTTCAACGACACCTACCCGGAGGAGCCGGACGGCAACTCCCACCCGCCCCGGTGCAACTCCGGACTCCCGATCGGCACGACCATTGTCGACAACGTGAACTCGGGTCAGCGGATCGCCGGCACCGACTTCAGACGCTGCTCGGACACCGCGCAGACATCCGGTTCATTCAAATTCGACTTCGCCACACCCTCCGGCAAGATGGACACCCATCAGCTCGGTGTGGGCTATGGCAACCACATTTGGTTCTCCACTACTCGTAAGGCCAGTTCCCCGGGGACGGATCAGCGGCTGAAGGTCACCGGCACTTGGACCGGCCCCAACACCGTCAAGGGCTGGACCCGGGTTCTGGTCCACATGCCGAACGTGGCCGCACGGTCCCAGCAGGCGACGTACTCGGTGTCAGGCACCGACTCCCAGTCCCCGCATCGTGTCGCCCCGCAGCGGATCCGCAGCAACGAGTGGCGGTCGCTCGGCGTCTTCAACTTCACCGGAACGCCGTCGGTGTCCCTCTCCAACATCACCGATGAGGCTCCGGGTGTCGACATCGCCTGGGACGCCGTCGCCTTCCAGAGGCTGGACACCAACCCCACGCACGTGGTCGGCATGGGTGACTCCTTCGCCTCCGGCGAAGGTGCCGACAACGAGGGCGGCAAGGACTACTTCCGAGAGACGGACTACAAGGAGGACCTCGGCAACAGCGAAGTGGTCAACAAGTGCCACCGCTCGAAGCAGGCCTGGATCCGGCAGGCGAACCTGCCTGGCAGGTCAGAGTCCATCGGTACGATCTCCGACGACTACGGCAACGTCGACCTGAGCTTCATCGCCTGCTCGGGGGCCCGCACCTACAATGTCTGGACGGGCGGCAAGGAACAGCAGAACTCGCTGCCGCAGATGGACCTCGGCTACCTCGACCAGAACACGGACATCGTCACCATCGCCATCGGCGGCAACGACTCACTGTTCACCGACGTGTTCAACGAGTGCGTCTGGGCGTCCGGACTGAAGCTCTGCCAGAACGCCGAGATCGAAACACGGAACCCTGACTCGGGCGACAAGACCGGCCAGATGAGCGGTCCGCTGAAAGACTTCGTGCCGGATTGGATCACCAACCAGGTGAAGCCGAGGATCATCAAGGTGCTCAACCAGATCAAGGAACGTGCGCCGCACGCCAAGATCTACCTCGTGGGCTACCCGCCGCTCCTGTCCGGAAACGGTCAGTGCATCCCGGGTATCGGCACCGAGGAGGCGCCGTGGCTGAACGACGAGGTCGCTCCGAAACTGAGCCAGGAGATGAAGGCCGCGGCGACGTCGGTCGGGGCCACCTTCGTCGACCCCGCGCCGGACTTCCAGGGCAAAGCGATCTGCGGTGACCCGGAATCCATCCACGGTATCGTCGCCACGGGACGGTCCAAGGCCGACAACGATGCGCCCAACCCGTCGATGAAGTCGTTCCACCCGAAGATCTCCGGTGCCCGGCTGTACGCGAACGCCTTGGAGCGCGCCCTGTAGTACTTGGAGGGCTCGTCACCCTGTGGCCACCGTCCGCACCGACCGTTGGGCCCCGGCGCACCAGTGCCGGGGCCCAACGGTCGGTGAGAAGCGAGGATTTCCGCCATGCAGTACCTACGACACGCCAAAGGTGCCCTCACCGCAGCCGCGGCCACCGCGGCCTGCCACACCCTCATGTCCGCCGGCTACGCGTGGTCCCGTGACAGTGCTGCCGCGAGCGGGGAGACGATCTTTTCAGGTGCCTTCGAGTTCCTCCTCGCTACGGCCGCCTCCTGGGCTCTCATGCCCGTCCTGCTGTGGGCCGGCATGCGGATGATGAGGGAGACCGGCAATCTCGTGCTCGTGCTCGTTGGCGGGCTGGTTTGGGCAGGGATCTCGGGGTACTTCATCGACGACATCAGCTTTGCGGGAGGACACATGCCGGTCCTCGCACTCGCCGCATACGTCCTTCTCGGCACTGCGCTGGCCGGGATCGGCCCAGATCGCCGCTGCTGAGGCTCACACGCCAAGGAAGTCACGCAATGCGGCCCCACGACCAGGTCTGAGGGCCTCCCCGCGCTGAGGAGGTCGTCACACCACGGCGCGGAAACCTGAGTTCCACAGCCAGCGGTGTCGCCTAGGGCACGAGAACGTGAATTGACCTGCGGAATCGCCTGTGAGCACGCCGAGGTGGCGTGTCACTAGGCGGGGGATAGTGCCTGGTCAGCGGCCTGCGGTCAGATCGGTGATCTTCTTTGGCGGGGTGACGCTCAGGGCGGTACAGATGTCGCGCTGGGGGCTCGGCGAGGTCGGTGGACTGGCGGAAGGCGCCGGCCGGGCCAGTGTAGGTGACCGCGTGCAGGCGCTGGAGTTCGGCGTGCAGGCGAAGCCACTTGGCCCAGGTCTTCGCGGTCGATGTCGGGGTCCTCGACCGTGCTGTCGCGATCACTCAGCGACGCCGTGGCGATGAGGCCGGTGTGGAGGACACGGATGGCCTGGCGGTGGCCAGTCCGGCCGAGCGGTCCGTGGCCGGGGCTGTATCGGCGGACGCCTCGTCGGCGGCCCTAGTTCGCCAGGTTCATCGCGCAGCGCAATGCCGACGAACTGGTCGTCGAGCAGTTGGAGTCCGATGTGGCACGGCTCGCGCGCTCGTACGTCAGCCACCCCCTGCTGGAGCTCTATGTCGAGATCAAGCGGCTGCGGGGTGGCGTCTTCGACCTGCTGCGTGGGCCAACGTCTCGGGCAGAACAGCGACTTGTACGTCTCGGCCTCGCGTCCGTGCGGGCTGTGCGCCCACGTCTGCCTGGATCCGGGGCACTACGAGTCGGCGGCCACCCATGCCCGTACAGCCCGTGCGTGTGCAGAAGCAGCCGGGAGCGAGGGGATGCTGGCCTGGGTGCGGGCGGTGGAGTCCCTGATCGCCTACTGGACGGGCCGCTATACGAGCAGGCGGCCCAGCTCGCCCAGGCGGGGCGCCAGCACCGAGCCGGAGGAAGCATTGACGCCCGCCTCGCGAGCCTGGAGGCGCGTTCACTCGCGATAGCAGGTGACGGCGCGGGCGCCGCAATCGCCCTTGCGGATGCGGAACGCTCACGCGAGGGGATGCACGGGCACGACGACGTACCGGGAGTCTTCGTCTTTCCAGCCGCCGAGCAGTTCGCGTATGCCGGGACGACGCACCTGGCCATCGGCGGCCGTGCTCATGTCCAGCAAGCCATTGCCAGCGCCGATACGGCGATCCGGCTCTACCGCGGCGCCGAAGCCGACGACCAGTCGGTCGGTGATCTCTTCGCGGCCTCACCCGCCGCTTGTCCTCTGGAGCTGCCGACGTGACCGACCTCTCCGCCGCCCACGACGCCGCTGTGACCGACCGTGCCCGGCTTGCCGGGAGCGCCTACAACGGTGACCGAGACCTCGCCGCCCGGCAGTCCCTCTACCAGTGGCAGACGCCTCGCCATGACCTGCCCGGCATCGTCACCGAGCAACTGAGCGCCGTGCACGGGCGGGTCGTCGACGTCGGCTGCGGGAACGGCAACTTCATCAAGCGGCTGCGCCGAGATCGCCCCGATCTGGAGCTTCTGGGCCTGGACATCGCGCCCGGGCATCCTTGCCGAGGTGCCCGGCGCGGTCGCGGTGGCGGACGTGGCGAGGCTGCCCCTGGGGACGGCGAGCGTGGACGCAGCCTTGGCGCTGCACATGCTCTACCACACCGCGGACATCGCCCAGGCGGTGCGCGAGCTGTCCCGCGTGGTCACCGCCGACGGGCTGCTGGTTGCCTCCACCAACAGTGACCGGGACAAGGCCGAGCTGGACGAGCCGTGGATGCGGGCGGCCGGCGATGTCCTCGGCACTGGTCGAGTCCCGGCGCGGATCTCGCTCAGCGCCCGGTTCTCCCTGGAGAAGGCGCCGGCCTTTCTTGGTGAGGAGTTCGGCCGCGTCGAGAAGATCGAACTGCCCGGCACCATCACGGTCCGCGACGCCGAACCCGTGGTTGCGCACATGGCCTCGTACCAGGCATGGGCGGACCAGCACGAAGTGCCCTTCGAGGCCACGATCGAACGGGCCCGCACCATCCTGGACGAACACATCGCCCGGCATGGGGCGTTCGGGATCCACTCCTGGGGAGGCATCCTCGTCTGCCGCCATTAGCGGCGGCGGGTACGTTCCGCGTGGTGTCCGTGCGTCGGTGGCTTCTGCCCGCCCAGCTCGCGGGTGCGCAGGTCGACCTGGTGGTCGAGGCGCTTGGCGACTGGGGGTAGGTGGCGTTGGGGTTGCGGCCGGGGTCGGGGGCGCCGGCCATGTCCCAGGCCGCCACGATGTGCGCATCGGTGTGCTCGTCGCGACAGAACATCCAGAAGCGCCCCAACGGCAAACGGCGGGCTCGCTATCGCGACCTTGACGGCAAGGAACACGCTCGCCACTTCGACCGCAAGCTCGACGCCCAGCGCTGGCTCGACGAGGTCACGACCAGCATGGTCACCGGCCTGTGCGTCGACCCGCGCGCCGGAAAGATCTCCTTCGGGAAGTACGCGGCGAAGTGGGAGGGCGAGCAGATTGCCTCCGCGCGGCGAGCGTCGTCCTCGCCGGATGAGGATTGCGCATAGGCGAGTTGCTCGGCCTGAAGGTCTCGGACGTCGACTTCAAGAACGGCACCCTCCGCGTCGAGCGGCAGCGCCTCCAGTCCGGCCTGATCGGCCCACCGAAGACCGGCAAGTCCCGGCGCACGGTTCCGGTCGGCGAGGTGGTCACCGTCGCACTCCTGGCGCATCTCGCCGCACGGCCCTCGAAGGAGTGGCTGTTCACCATGGAGGAGTACGAACCCCTCAACCACCGCCGCTGGAAGACCGAACGGAACTACGCTCGCAAGGAGCTGCAGAAGGCGGAGAACGAGGCGGCCGAGCGCGAGGACCGCAAGCCCGTCGAGCGGTCGCACATGACGACCCACGACCGGCGGCACTTCTTCGCCTCCGCCCTCATCGCCGGTAGGGCAAGCGTCAAGCAGGTTCGGCTCGTCCTCGGCCGTGCGTCCGCTGTCATCACCCTGCGGACCTGCGTACACCTCTGGCCGGGCGAAGAAGACCGCACCCGGACCGTCATGGACGCCGTTCTCGGCGGCCTGCGGACCGGGTGCGGACAGGTAGGCGATGCGACCCGCGTAATCGCAGGTCAGGCAGCCTAGCCATAGATCAGGCCTTCTTGGTCTCCCAGAAGATCTTGTCGACCTGGGCGATGTAGTCCAGCGCCTTCTGGCCGGTGGCCGGGTCGGTCGAGCCCTTGGCGGCGGACAGGGCCTTCAGGGTGTCGTTGACCAGCTGGTGCAGCTCCGGGTACTTCTCGAAGTGCGGCGGCTTGAAGTAGTCGCTCCAGAGCACCGACACGTGGTGCTTGGCCAGCTCCGCGCGCTGCTCCTTGATGGTGGTGGCACGTGCCTGGAAGTGCGGGTCGTCGTTTCCGGCCATCTTGTCCTGGATGGCCTTGACCGACTCCGCCTCGATGCGGGCCTGGGCCGGGTCGTACACGCCGCAGGGCAGGTCGCAGTGGGCGCTGACCGTGACCTTGGGGGCGAACAGGCGGGAAAGCATGAAGCAATCCTTCCTCGTGATCGTCTTCTCAGGGTGGACATTACTCCCTGGGAGAGGCGATTTCGCGAGTGCCCCCGTGGGCTTAGGACAAAAGTCCGGGGTCAGACTGAGACTGGTGGAGGAAAGACCGGGGAGGTGCCGGGTGATGCCGGAGCTGTCGCAGGAGACCGACCGCACGAGGGGACCGCTGCCCTTCGGGCCGGCCGAGGTGACCGGGCCGTCGATGGTGCCGACGCTGTACCACGGGGACCTGCTCCTGGTGCACTGGGGCGCCCGGGTCAGGCCGGGCGACATCGTCGTGCTGCGGCATCCCTTCCAGCAGGACCTGCTGGTCGTCAAGCGGGCCGTGGAGCGCCGCGGCACGGGCTGGTGGGTGCGCGGGGACAACCGGTACGCGGGGGGCGACAGCACCGACTACGGGGTGGTTCCGGAGGAGTTCGTCCTGGGCCGCGCCCGGCTGCGGTACCGGCCGCTGACAGCGGTTCAGCGGTCGCCGTTCGCGCTGGTGCGCTGGGTGCTGTCGGCGGTGCGGCCGGTCTCGGCCGACCCGTCCGCCGCCAGGCGCTTGCGGGCGCGGTAGGCGGCCACGTTGGCGCGGGTGGCGCAGCGGTCGGAGCAGTAGCGCCGGGAGCGGTTGGTGGAGGTGTCCAGGTAGGCGTTGCGGCAGGGTGCGGCCTCGCACAGGCCGAGGCGGTCCACGCCGTGCTCGGTGAGATGGAACGCCAGGCCCATCGCCGCGATGGCCGCGTACCCCGCGGTGGCGTTCGAGGGGTGGTCGGCCAGATGCATGTGCCACAGGGGGCGGCCGTCGTCGTCCCGGAAGTCGTGGCCGGAGATCTGCGGGCTCACCGGGAACTCCAGCAGCAGCGAGTTCAGCAGGTCCACCGCGAGGGTCTCGTCGCCGTCGTCGGCGGCCTCGAAGACCGCGCGGAGCCGGGCCCGGACCGAGCGGAACCGCGTCACGTCCGCGTCGGTGGCGCGCCGGGCCGCCGACTGGTTGCCGCCGAAGAGCTCCCGGACGGTGTCGACGGACGTCAGGGTGTCCTTGCCGCGAACCGGTTCGTCGGTGTTGACGAGTCGTACGGCGTAGTCCGCGTAATAGGCCAGTTCCACTTGTGGTCCTTACGAATGGGCTCTAGGGTCGTGTCTGCGGTCAGGTAATGGCTGCTTGTTTACTCAGGGTATTACGCGTGAGCGTCAGGAGGGGCTCTGTGACCGACGCCGACATCACCGCCACCGGTGCCGACTGGCAGGCCTGGCAGGAGAGCTGGGACCGGCAGCAGGAGTGGTACATGCCGGACCGCGAGGACCGCTTCCGGATCATGCTCGACATGGTCGAGGCAGTCGCCGGCCGGGCCCCGCGCGTACTCGACCTCGCCTGCGGCACCGGGACCATCACCGCCCGGCTGCTCGCCCGCCTCCCGGAGGCGACCAGCACCGGCGTCGACCTCGACCCGGCGCTCCTCGCCATCGCCGAGGGCACCTTCGCGGGCGACGACCGGGTCACCCTGGTCACCGCCGACCTCAAGGACCCCGACTGGCCGGCGCGGCTGCCGTACGACTCCTACGACGCCGTACTGACCGCCACGGCCCTGCACTGGCTGCACGCCGAACCCCTCGCGGCCCTCTACGGCCAGGTCGCGGAGCTGGTCCGGGACGGCGGTGTCCTCATGAACGCGGACCACATGATCGACGAGACGACGCCCCGGATCAACGCGGCCGAGCGAGCGATGCGGCACGCGCGCATGGACGCCGCCAAGCGGGACGGCGCCCTCGACTGGTCCGAGTGGTGGCAGCTCGCCGCGAAGGACCCGGTCCTCGCCGGGCCCACGGCCCGGCGCTTCGAGATCTACGGCGAGCACGCCGACGGCGACATGCCCTCCGCCCGGTGGCACGCGCGCGTACTGCGCGAGAAGGGCTTCGGCGAGGCGCGTCCGGTGTGGTGCTCGCCGTCGGACACCCTGCTGCTGGCGGTGAAGTAGGCCGGGACGCACGAAGGGGCGGTACGGGTTCGCCGTACCGCCCCTCGTCCGCCGGTTCAGAGCACCTTGGACAGGAACGCCTTCGTCCGCTCGTGCTGCGGGTCGGTCAGGACGTCGCGCGGGTTGCCCGACTCGACCACCACGCCGCCGTCCATGAAGACCAGGCTGTCGCCCACCTCGCGGGCGAAGCCCATCTCGTGGGTGACGACCACCATCGTCATGCCGGACTCGGCCAGGTCGCGCATGACGTCCAGGACGTCGCCGACCAGCTCGGGGTCGAGCGCCGAGGTGGGCTCGTCGAACAGCATCAGCTTCGGGTCCATCGCGAGGGCACGGGCGATGGCGACGCGCTGCTGCTGGCCGCCGGAGAGCTGCGAGGGGTAGTTCCCGGACTTGTCGCCCAGGCCCACGCGCTCCAGGAGCTGCATCGCGCGCTCCCTGGCCTCGGCCCTGCTCTTGCCCCGGACCTGGACCGGCGCCTCCATGACGTTCTCCACGGCCGTCATGTGCGGGAACAGGTTGAAGCGCTGGAAGACCATGCCGATGTCCCGGCGCTTGAGGGCGACCTCGCTGTCCTTCAGCTCGTAGAGCTTGTCACCCTTCTGGCGGTACCCGACCAGCTCGCCGTCGACGTACAGCCGACCGGCGTTGATCTTCTCCAGGTGGTTGATGCACCGCAGGAAGGTCGACTTGCCGGAGCCGGAGGGGCCGATGAGGCAGAACACCTCGCCCTGCTCGACCTCCAGGTCGATGCCCTTGAGGACCTCTACGTGACCGAACGACTTGTGGACGCCCTCGGACTTCACCATGGCGGTCATGCGGCGCCACCTCCCGACGTGCTGGAGCGGTTCGACAGGGAGAGCAGATTCGCCCTGACCTTCTGCAGCGGTGTGGCCGGCAGGCTGCGGCTGGAACCGCGGGCGTAGTGCCGCTCCAGGTAGTACTGGCCCACGCTGAAGATCGAGGTCAGCAGCAGGTACCAGGCCGCCGCCAGGAACAGCATCTCTGCGGGTGCGCCGGAGGTCTGGCCGATGTCCTGCGCCACGCGGAACAGCTCCGAGTACTGGACGATCGAGACCAGCGAGGTCGTCTTCAGCATGTTGATGACCTCGTTGCCCGTGGGCGGCACGATCACGCGCATCGCCTGCGGGATGACGATCCGGCGCAGCGTCTTGGCGTGGCTCATGCCCAGCGCGTGCGACGCCTCGGTCTGGCCCTCGTCGACCGCGAGGAGACCGGCCCGGCAGATCTCCGCCATGTACGCGGCCTCGTTGAGGCCGAGGCCGAGCAGCGCCGTCAGGAACGGCGTCATGAAGTCCGACCACTCGTCGCGGTAGACCGGGCCCAGGCTGATGTACTCGAAGACCAGGCCCAGGTTGAACCAGACGACGAGCTGCACCAGGACCGGCGTGCCGCGGAAGAACCAGATGTAGAACCACGCGATGGACGAGGTCACCGGGTTCTTCGACAGCCGCATGACGGCGAGCAGGATGCCGCCGAAGATGCCGATGGCCATGGCCAGGACGGTGATCAGGAGGGTCTTGCCGACGCCGGACAGGATCCGGTCGTCGAAGAAGTACTCCGGGATCGCGTCCCAGTTGATCTTGCCCTGGGAGAACGCGTAGCCGATCGCCGCCAGGAGCGCGATCGTGACGGTGGCGGAGACGTACCGCCCGTAGTGCCGGACCGGGATGGCCTTGATGGCCTCCGGACCGGAGGGCGGCGTCCCGTCCGGGCCGCCCTCCGTCTTGTCGATGTCTACAGTCACGGGTGTTGCTGCCTTTCAGTGCCCGCCGGGAGCGGTCACTTGCCGCCGTTGATCGTGGCCTCGGTGACGGCGCCTTCCGTCACGCCCCACTTCTCGAGGACCTTCTGGTACTCGCCGTTGGCGATGACGGCGTCCAGCGCGGCCTTGACGGCGTCCCGCAGCTCGGCGTTCTCCTTGGACACCGCGATGCCGTAGGGGGCGGCCTCGACCTGCTCGCCGACCAGCTGGAAGTCGTTTCCGCCGCCGGAGGTCTTCACCGCGTAGGCGGCGACCGGGAAGTCGGAGGAGCCGGCGTCGGCGCCGCCCGCGCGCAGCCGGGTCTGGGCCTGCTGGTCGTTGTCGAAGGCCTCGATGGAGAGCTTCTTGTCCTTGGGGCACTTCTCGGCCTCGGCCTTGGCGAGGTCCTCGGAGACCGTGCCGCGCTGCAGCACGATCTTCTTGCCGCACAGGTCGGACCAGGTCGTGATGCCCTGGTCGTCACCCTTCTTGGTGTAGATCGAGACGCCGGCGGTGAAGTAGTCGACGAAGTCGACGCCCTCACCGACCTTCTTGCCGGTCTCCGAGTCGATGCCCTCCTGGCGGTCCTTGGTGTCGGTCATCGCGGACATGGCGATGTCGTAGCGCTTGGAGCGCAGACCGGTGATCAGGGTGTCGAAGGTGCCGTTCTCGAACTCGAAGGTCACGCCGAGCTGCTTGCCCATGGCGGCGGCCAGGTCGGGGTCGATACCGACGACCTTGCCGGAGTCGTCCTTGAACTCGACCGGCGCGTACGCGATGTCGGAACCGACCTTGATGACGCCCTTGTCGCGGATCGAGGCGGGGAGCTTGTCGGCCAGCGGGGCCGCGACGGTGGACGTGTTGTCGCTGCCCGAGCCGCTGCTGTCGGTCTGGTCGCCGCATCCGGTGAGCAGCAGCGCGCCTGCGACCGCGATCGCACCGACCGCTGCAGTCCGGGAGCGGGCGGCGGTGGTACGACGGGTGGTGCTTGCGGTCATGGTGGGTTCCTCCGGCGGAAGGGTGGAGCCGATGGGACGGGCCCCCGCCGAGGGACTTCGACGGGCGCCTGGCGTCGACGGTGAGCGCACGGCGGGCGTCGACGGGGGCACACGGCGGCCGCGAGGGACACACATCTTCGAGCGTCGCGACCTCGTGTGGTTACGGCATCTTGCCATTCGGACTGCCCCATTCAGGGGGCTTGCGATGTCAAAATCGGATAACGGGTGACCCCCCGAACCGGATCAGCTCGGTACATCCCGACCCAACCTTTCCTGGAATCCGGCCTTCCGGCCGAAAGATCTGCGGCGCATCCCGCTGTGCGGTTACCGCCGTCACCCGCGCACCCTGCCCTCGGGTGTGCGTCATGGGGCTGTCAAGGGGGTGCGGGCAGGTTGTTCGAGAGTTGGGATATGAGTCATGTCACCGGCATGCGGCGTTCGCGGTCCGGAATGTGAGCTTGCGCTGAATGGACTCGTCGCGGGGGGTGTCCGTCCGGTAAGAAGGTTCTTTACACCCCTCATCCGGGGCTCAGGGCGCGTGTGCGGCGCGCCCGTCGCGTAGGGGCTCTACGCATCAGTGACCAGGCCCTTGCGCGGTCCCGCCCACCCCTCACCAGGAGTGGACAAACCCTCAAACCATGAATACTTAAGGGGTAAAACGAAGTGGCAGCGGAGATCGTCAATCCTCGCAGCGGCAGCGAAGCCGGTACGACGCAGGAGGCGGGGGCCGAGCCCCTCGAATCCATCGAGCCCGCGTTCGCTCTGCACCGCGGCGGCAAGATGGCCGTGCAGGCCACCGTGCCGGTCCGCGACAAGGACGACCTGTCCCTGGCGTACACGCCCGGCGTCGCGCAAGTGTGCAGCGCGATCGCCGAGCAGCCCGAGCTCGTCCACGACTACACCTGGAAGTCGTCGGTCGTGGCGGTCGTGACGGACGGTACGGCCGTGCTCGGACTCGGGGACATCGGGCCCGAGGCCTCCCTTCCGGTGATGGAAGGCAAGGCGATTCTGTTCAAGCAGTTCGGCGGAGTGGACGCCGTCCCGATCGCGCTCGCGTGCACGGACGTCGACGAGATCGTCGAGACGGTGGTGCGCCTCGCCCCGTCCTTCGGCGGTGTGAACCTGGAGGACATCTCGGCGCCCCGGTGCTTCGAGATCGAGCGGCGGCTGCAGGAGCGGCTGGACATCCCGGTCTTCCACGACGACCAGCACGGCACTGCGGTCGTGACGCTGGCGGCGCTGCGCAACGCGGCCCGGCTGAGCGGGCGGGCGCTGGGCGAGCTGCGGGCGGTGATCTCGGGCGCCGGCGCGGCCGGGGTGGCCATCGCCAAGATGCTGGTCGAGGCCGGCATCGGCGACGTGGCGGTCGCCGACCGCAAGGGCATCGTCTCCGCGGACCGGGAGGACCTGACTCCGGTGAAGCGGGAGCTGGCCGAGTTCACCAACAAGGCCGGGCTGTCCGGCACGCTGGAGGCCGCTCTGAAGGGCGCGGACGTCTTCATCGGCGTCTCCGGCGGCACGGTGGCCGAGCCGGCGGTGGCCTCGATGGCGGACGGTGCCTTCGTCTTCGCGATGGCCAACCCGAACCCCGAGGTGCACCCCGAGATCGCGCACAAGTACGCGGCCGTGGTCGCCACCGGGCGGTCGGACTTCCCCAATCAGATCAACAACGTGCTGGCGTTCCCCGGGATCTTCGCCGGTGCGCTGCAGGTGCGCGCCTCCCGGATCACCGAGGGCATGAAGCTCGCGGCGGCCGAGGCGCTGGCCTCCGTCGTGGGCGACGACCTCGCGGCGGACTACGTCATCCCCTCCCCGTTCGACGAGCGGGTCGCCCCGGCGGTCACGGCCGCGGTCGCGGCGGCGGCGCGGGCGGAGGGTGTCGCACGCCGGTGAACCGAGCCGACGTGCGGTGAGACGCCGTGAACGGCCCCGTCCCGGGTGGGCGGGGCCGTTTCCGTGCGCCTGGCAAGAGGGTGTGTCTCACAGGGCCGTACGGTTTCCGTCGGGGGGCCCGGACCCTATCGTCAAGGTCATGTTCGCTGTCTACGCCGCCCGAATCGACCGCGACCAGCCGCTCTCCGGACTGGAGACGGGAGAGCGCCCCGCTCCCCCGGCCCGTCCCGGCTGGAGCGTCGTCGACGTCAGGGCCGCCTCCCTCAACCACCACGACCTGTGGTCCCTGCGCGGCGTGGGCCTCGCGGAGGACCGGCTGCCGATGATCCTCGGCTGTGACGCCGCCGGTGTCGATGCGGACGGCAACGAGGTCGTCCTGCACTCCGTGATCGGCCAGAGCGGCCACGGCGTCGGGCCCGCGGAGCCCCGGTCCATTCTCACCGAGCGCTACCAGGGCACGTTCGCCGAGCAGGTCGCCGTGCCCACCTGGAACATCCTGCCCAAGCCGAAGGAGCTCTCCTTCGAGGAGGCCGCCTGCCTGCCCACGGCCTGGCTGACGGCGTACCGGATGCTGTTCACCAACGCCGGGGTGCGCCCCGGCGACTCGGTGCTGGTACAGGGCGCCGGCGGCGGGGTCGCGACGGCCGCCATCGTGCTGGGCCGGGCGGCCGGGCTGCGGGTCTTCGCCACCAGCCGGGACGAGGCGAGGCGCAAGCGGGCCGAGGAGCTGGGCGCGGTGGAGGCGGTGGAGCCCGGGGCGCGGCTGCCGCAGCGGGTCGACGCGGTGATCGAGACCGTGGGGGCGGCGACCTGGTCGCACTCGGTGAAGTCGCTGCGGCCCGGGGGCACGCTGGTGATCTCCGGCGCGACCAGCGGTGACCGTCCCTCGCACGCCGAGCTCACCCGGATCTTCTTCCTGGAGCTCAAGGTCGTCGGGTCCACCATGGGCACCAAGGACGAGCTGGAGGATCTGCTGGCGTTCTGCGCCGCCACCGGTGTGCGGCCCGTCGTCGACGAGGTGCTGCCGCTGGACCGGGCCCGCGAGGGCTTCGAGCGGCTGGCGTCGGGGGAGCAGTTCGGCAAGATCGTGCTGACTCCGTCCTGAGGTCCGTTCCGCGGTGCGGGGCAGAAAGGCGGCGAACCCGCCGACAGCCGCATCGAGATGGAGAAATCAGCCGACGGACGACTCGAGGTCTTCGCCCTCAACGGCACCACCTTCCAGCACCAGTACCAGACCACCACC
>NZ_JBAGKH010000027.1:0-94688 GCF_036689765.1 Streptomyces poriticola | reverse complement strand
GCCCCGGCGGGCGGGGAGCGCCCGCTGGCCAAGCCCCCGGTGCGCAAGCTCGCCAAGGATCTCGGCGTGGACCTGGCGACGGTCACCCCGACCGGTCCCGGCGGCATCATCACCCGCGAGGACGTCCACGCGGCGGTCGCCCCGCCCGCGGCCCCGGCCCCGGAGCCCGTGGCGGCCGCGCCGGTGCCCGCGCCCGCGGCCCCGTCCGCCCCCGCCGCGGTGTCGTACGACACCGTCAGGGAGACCCGTGTCCCGGTCAAGGGCGTCCGGAAGGCCACGGCGGCGGCGATGGTCGGCTCGGCGTTCACGGCGCCGCATGTCACGGAGTTCGTGACGGTCGACGTGACCCGCACGCTGAAGCTGGTCGAGGAGCTGAAGCAGGACAAGGAGTTCGCGGGCCTGCGGGTCAATCCGCTCCTGCTGATCGCCAAGGCCCTGCTGGTCGCGATCCGGCGCAACCCGGACGTCAACGCCTCGTGGGACGAGGCGGCCCAGGAGATCGTGGTCAAGCACTACGTCAACCTGGGCATCGCGGCGGCCACCCCCCGCGGCCTGATCGTCCCCAACATCAAGGACGCCCACGCCCAGACGCTCCCGCAGCTGGCGGCGTCCCTGGGCGAGCTGGTGTCCACGGCGCGGGAGGGCAAGACCTCCCCCGCGGCGATGCAGGGCGGCACGGTGACCATCACCAACGTCGGCGTCTTCGGCGTCGACACCGGCACCCCGATCCTGAACCCCGGCGAGTCCGCGATCCTCGCGGTCGGCGCCATCAAGCCGCAGCCGTGGGTCCACAAGGGCAAGGTGAAGCCGCGCCAGGTCACCACTCTGGCGCTGAGCTTCGACCACCGGCTGGTCGACGGTGAGCTGGGCTCGAAGGTACTGGCCGACGTGGCCGCGATCCTGGAGCAGCCCAAGCGGCTGATCACCTGGGCCTGAGTGCCGGCGGCCCCCGCGGCGAGCGGGGGCCGCCGTCCGGTGCCGGCCCGGGCGGTGAGGCCGGCCGCCGTCGCGGACGTCCGCATGGTGGACCCGCACCTCTATGCGTACGTGTTGTATCTATCCTGTCGGCATGCCGTCCCTCGCCGTGAAGCAGCCGCCCGCCGCCGACCGTGTCTACACCCACGTCAAACAGGGCGTCCTGGAACGCCGTTACGAGGGCGGCACGCTGCTCACCGAGGGCGAGCTCGCCGGGGCCGTGGGGGTCTCCCGCACCCCGGTCCGCGAGGCGTTGCTCCGCCTGGAGGCCGAGGGGCTGATCCGGCTCTACCCCAAGAAGGGCGCGCTGGTCCTGCCGGTCTCCGCCCAGGAGATCGCCGATGTGGTGGAGACCCGGCTGCTGGTCGAGGAGCACGCCGCAAGAAAGGCCGTACCCGCCCCGCCGGGGCTGATCGAACGGCTGGAGGAGCTGCTCGCCCGGCAGAAGCAGCAGGCCGCCACCGGCGATCTCGCCGGCGCCGCGGTCACCGACCGCTGCTTCCACGCCGAGATCGTCCGCAGCGGCGGCAACGAGATCCTCTCCCGCCTCTACGACCAGCTCCGCGACCGTCAGCTGCGGATGGGTGTCGCCGTGATGCACTCCCACCCCGATCGGATCGCCAAGAACGTGACCGAGCACCAGGAGATCCTCGAAGCCCTGCGCACCGGTGACGCGGACCGGGCCGTCGGCCTCGTCCACCGGCACGTCGGCTGGTTCTCGCACCTGGCCCGGGGAGAGGTGCGATGACCGGCTCCGGCAGCCTGCCCGGGGACCCTCCGGGGGGCAGGCGCGCCGTCGCCGTCTGGGGCATCGGCGTCTCCGTCTACTTCGTCGCCGTCATCTTCCGCACCTCGCTGGGGGTGGCCGGCCTCGACGCCGCCGACCGCTTCGACGTCAACGCCTCGGCGCTGTCCACCTTCTCCATCCTCCAGCTGCTGGTCTACGCGGGCATGCAGATACCCGTCGGGCTGCTGGTCGACCGGCTCGGCACCAAGAAGGTGCTGACGATCGGCGTGGTGCTGTTCACGGCGGGGCAGCTCGGCTTCGCGCTCTCCCCGTCGTACGGCATGGCGCTGGCCGCGCGGGCGCTGCTCGGCTGCGGCGACGCGATGACGTTCATCAGTGTGCTGCGGCTCGGCACCCGCTGGTTCCCGGCCCGGCGCGGGCCGCTGGTCGCCCAGCTCGCCGGGCTCGTCGGCATGGCGGGGAACCTGGTCTCCACCCTGGTCCTGGCCCGGCTGCTGCATGATGTCGGCTGGACGGCGGCGTTCGCGGGCAGTTCGCTCGCGGGGGTCGTGGTGCTGGTCCTGCTGCTGCTCTTCCTCAAGGACCACCCCGAGGGGCACGAGCCGGAGCCGGTGCCGCACCAGGGTGCCGCGTATGTGCGGCGGCAGATCGCCGCCTCGTGGCAGGAGCCGGGGACGCGGCTCGGGCTGTGGGTGCACTTCACCACGCAGTTCCCGGCGATGGTGTTCCTGCTGCTGTGGGGGATGCCGTTCCTGGTGGAGGCGCAGGGCCTGTCCCGGGCCGCCGCCGGTGAGCTGCTCACCCTGGTGGTGCTGTCCAACATGGCGATCGGCCTGGTCTACGGCCAGATCGTGGCCCGGCACCACGGGGCGCGGCTGCCGCTTGCGTTGGGCACGGTCGCGACGACGGCCGCGCTGTGGGCCGCCACACTGGCCTGGCCCGCCGAGCGAGCTCCGATGTGGCTGCTGGTGGTGCTGTGCGCGGTGCTCGGTGCGTGCGGGCCGGCGTCGATGATCGGCTTCGACTTCGCCCGGCCGGCGAATCCGCCGGAGCGGCAGGGGACGGCGTCCGGGATCACGAACATGGGTGGCTTCGTGGCGTCGATGACCACCCTGTTCGCGGTCGGTGTGCTGCTGGACGTCACCGAGGACGCGTACTCCGTCGCCTTCTCGTCCGTGTTCGTACTGCAGGCGGTGGGGGTGTCCCAGATTCTGCGGCTGCGGAGGAGGGCGGCCCGCCGGGAGCGGGAGCGACTTGTCGCCAGTCGGGTGGAGACGGTGCACGTTCCCGTATAGGCACCCGGTGCTAGGGGCCCGGTGCGGGTGCGGGCCGGGCTGGGGGCTGCTGCCCCCAGGCCCGCGCTGTCGGCCTGGACGGCCTCGTCCTCGAACGCCGGACGGGCAGTTCGGTGCTGCTGCGTGCTGAGCGCTCCGCTGGAAGTGCCGCGAAATGCCGTCGCCCGTCTGCGGTGCCGTCGTGGCTGGTCGCGCAGCCTCCCGCGCCCCTCCAGGGCGCTGCAGAACCGCAGCGGACTTCGCCCCGACCGGCTCAGGAGGTCACCGTGAAGTTGCGCAGGATCGCCGCCGCCAGGTCCGGGTCACCCTCCGTCTTGATCCGGTCCGCTGCCGCCTCCAGGGTCATGCGGCCGCAGGCCAGGCGGACGAAGGTCTCCCAGTCCAGGGTGAGGGCGGCGGCCGGGCCGAGTGCGGGCGCGGTCTCCAGGGTGCCGCGGCCCTGGATGTCGACGCGGATGGTGCGCAGGAACTCCACCGGGCCGTGCACGTCGACGACGACGGCCGAGCTGCGCGGCGCGTTCGCCTTCTCGGCCACGATCTGCGGGAACTCGGCCAGCAGCACGTCACGGGCGACCTGGGCGCCCGGCGAGTCGAGGTTGCCGGGGCGGCCGAGGGCCGTGCGCAGGTCCTGCTCGTGCACCCACACGTCGAAGGCGTGCCGGCGCATCGCGTCCTGAAGGGTCTGCTCGGCGCCGAGCGGGCCGCGCACCTTGGTGCCCGGGTCGCGCGACTCGTTGCGCAGCTGGCGGTTGCGGCGGATGATCGTGTACTCCAGCTCGGACGTCATCTCGGGCGCCGTGTGGTGCCTGCGGACGTCGACCTGCATCTCCATGTACCGCTGGTGCTCGTTGGTGACGTGGAACAGGTCGCGCGGGAGGGTGTGGATGGGGCGCGGGTCGCCGAGCATCTCGCAGTCCAGGCCGATGACGTGGGAGACGATGTCCCGCACCGACCAGCCCGGGCACGGCGTCCGGCGGTTCCACTCCGCCTCCGCGAGCGGCTGGACCAGCGCGGATATCGCCTCGATCGAGTGAGTCCAGGCGTCGGCGTAGGGCTGGAGGGTGGGATGCAGACTCACGGAACGGGACCCCTCGGCGGTCGGTACACGGGCAGGTGGTGGCGTCGGTGCCAGTGGGAGGTGGCTGCAGTCGGCGGGCGTCTTGGGACGCTAAGTTACGCTGCTGTGCGGCACCCCGGCAGTGCTTTCGTGTGACGATCGTAGGCCCGGGGGAATGTCAGGTGTCGACTGCCCGAATGCCAGGACGGTGGTAATGTGCGCGCCTCTCTGATCCAGATCGCCGTGAACGAGGACGAATCGGTCGTGTCGCGCCGGGTCCGTGCCGTGGATCTCGTCCGGGAGCAGTCGGGCAGCGCCGACCTCGTCGTCCTGCCGGAGCTGTGGACCACGGGGGCGTTCGCCTACGAGGCGTTCGGGACCGAGGCGGAGCCGCTGGAGGGGCCGACGTACGAGGCGATGGCCAAGGCGGCGAGCGAGGCGGGTGTGTGGCTGCACGCCGGTTCGATCCCCGAGCGCGACCCTGATGGACCGCTGTACAACACCTCCCTCCTCTTCTCCCCGTCCGGCGACCTGGCCGCCGCCTACCGCAAGATCCATCGCTTCGGCTTCGACAAGGGCGAGGCCGTGCTGATGGGCGCGGGGCGGGAGCTGGTGACGGTGCGTCTGCCGCAGACGACCCTGGGCGTGGCGACCTGCTACGACCTCCGGTTCCCCGAACTCTTCCGCGGTCTGGTCGGCGCGGGCGCCGAGACCCTTGTCGTCCCGGCGGGCTGGCCGGAGCGCCGACGGTCCCACTGGACGCTGCTGGCCCAGGCGCGGGCGGTGGAGAACCAGGCGTTCGTCCTCGCGTGTGGAACGGCCGGGACGCACGCCGGGGTTCCGCAGGCCGGTCACTCGATCGTGGTCGATCCCTGGGGCGAGGTGCTGGCCCAGGCCGGCCCGGGCGAGGAGGTGCTCAGCGTGGAGTTCGATCCGGCGCAGGTGGCGAAGATCCGGGAGCAGTTCCCGGCGCTCAAGGACCGCGTGCTCGGCCTGGAACCGCCGCGCCGCTGACGCGAGACCGGCTTGCCGTCGCCTGTCGCCTGTCGCCTGTCGCCTGTCGCCTGTCGCCCGTCGCCCGTCGGCGGGCGCATCGCGCGACGGCCGCGGCCCTGCGCGCGCCGCGCCGGGCCCACGCAGCCCCGCGCGCCGCTGCATCCGCTGCAGGCCATGCACTGCCCGCCCGGCGGCCACCTGGGCGCCGACGGGCGTCAGCCCCGGCACCCGCTCCCGGGCTCTCCGTCGCCCGGAACCCGGCATCCGCCCGGCAGGTCGGGATCGGGGTCCCGGCAGCCCGCGCCCGCGGGCTCGGCACCTGCTGTCCGGCAGCTGGGCACCTGGCACCTGCCGCCCGGCAGTTGGGCATCCTTCGCGCGGCGTTCCGTCGGCACCCGGGGGCCGGCATCCGTTGTCCGGCAGACCGTCGCCGGGCACGCGGTGCACGGCCTTCGTCCGCGGTGTGGACGGCATCGGAGCCCGGCGCCCTGTGCCCGGGGGCTCGGCGCGTGCCACCCATCGGCCGGGCACCCGTCGCCCCGGCGGACAGGCACCCCACTCCACCGGCCGGCCCCCGTCGCCGGCCCCCGTCGCCGGCAGACCGGCACCCGGCAGACCGGCACCCGGCAGACCGGCACCCGTCGGCCGAGTGACCTGCACAGGGACCCGACACAGGCGCCCGGGGCCCGGCACCGCCTGGTACCCCGCGCCCGGGGTGGCGCCCCCGCATCCGGTGTGCCGTATCCGCGCCTGGCCTGCTTGCCCGCGCCCGGTGTGACGCGGTCGCAGGCGGGGTCAGTCGTCGTCCTCCCGTTCCTTCTCCGCCAGGTGGATCACGCACACCGCCAGCGCGATGAGCAGTGCCGGATCGGCGTCGTCGCGGACCACGTCGATGCCGTAGGTGTCGCGGAGCGTCAGCCAGCGGCGCGAGACCACGGCCAGCAGCTCACCGTCGTACTCGACGGCGAACTCCCGGTCGAGGATCTTGCCGCTGACGTCCAGCTCGTTGCCGTCGGCCAGGGACACCCGGTAGTGGTTGCGCAGCAGCGACAGCCGCTTGCGCCGGATGGTGGCCAGCGGCTCGCCGGCCCGCTCGATCACCATGGTGTCCCGGAGCGCGAACATCTTCTGGCGGATGTCGATCAGCACCCGCCCCCGGGTGTCCTTCAGCTCCCAGGTGTCCCGCAGCCGCAGCGCCTTGCCGTCGACGAGGAAGACCTTGTTTCCGCTGTCGTCCTCGATCCAGTAGTCGTCGCCGAAACCCAGGATCCGGTCGTACACGAGGAATCTCATGCGGTGATCGGTTCCCCCGTGCCCGGACCGAAACGCCGCCGGTAGGCCGACGGGCTGAGCCCGGTCTCGCGCCGGAGCCGCGCCCGCAGATTCGCGGCCGTGCCCAGCCCGCAGCGGGCCGCCACCACGTCCAGCCGGTTCTCCCCGCGTTCGATCAGCCGCCGGGCCAGGGTCACCCGCTCGGCGGTCAGCCAGGCCAGCGGCGTGGTGCCCAGCTGGGTGCGGAAGCGGCGGTGCAGGGTGGCCGGGGAGACCGCTGCGCGCGCTGCCAGCTCCGCCACCGTCAGAGGCTCGCCGAGCCGCTCCTGCGCCCATGCCAGCAGCGGGCCGAGCGAGGCGTCGGGCACGTCCGGCACCGGCCGCTCCACGAACTGCCGTTGCCCGCCGTCCCGGTGTGCGGCGAACACCAGCCGCCGGGAGACGGCGTTGGCGATCTCGGCGCCGTGGTCCTGCCGCCACAGGTGCAGCCCGAGATCCAGCGCGGCGGAGCTGCCCGCGGCGGTGAGGATCCCGCCCTCGTCCACGAACAGCACGTCCGGTTCCAGCACCACTCCCGGGTGCAGCGAGCGGAAGGAGTCCGCCCAGAGCCAGTGCGTGGTGGCCCGGCGCCCGTCCAGCAGCCCGGCCTCGGCGAGCGCGAAGCTGCCGGTGCAGAAGCTCACCACGCGGGCACCGCGCGCGTGGGCGCGGCGGACGGCGGCGAGCACGGCCTCCCCGCGCGGGACGACGTTGTCCGGCCGGCCCGGTACGACGAGGGTGTCGGCGTCGTCCGCCGCGTCCAGGCCCGGCACATCGGTGAGGGTGAAGAAGCCGTGGTTCATCCGCACCTCGGGATCCGGCGCGCAGAGCGTCACCTCGTACAAGGGGCCGGCAAGCCCCAGCTCGGGCCGTGGCAGCCCGAACAGCTCGGTGGCGCAGCCGACCTCGAACGGGTTCGTGCCCTCGTCGACGATCACGGCGACACGGTGCGGACGCGCGGCCTGAGCGGGCGGAGCGGCCTGAGCGGCCTGAGCGGCCTGAGCGGGCTGGCCCGGCCGAGCGGGCTGAGAGGATCCTTGCGGCATATGCGATTCCTAGCACTCGTGCGAGGGTCCCGGTACCCCGACGATGACCGTATGAACAAGGAACCGATCTCGCTCGCCGCCGCCCTCGCCTCCTTCACCGAGCAGTGGAGCCCGCGCATCGTCACCGCCGTCAACGACTACGACGTCCGCATCGCGAAGGTCGAGGGCGAGCACGTCTGGCACGCCCACGACCACACCGACGAGTTCTTCCTCGTCCTCGACGGCGAGCTGCACATCGCCCTGCGCGAGCCGGCCGGCGAGCGCACCGTCGTCCTGCCGAAGGGCTCGGTCTTCACGGTGCCGCGCGGCATCGAGCACAAGCCGTACGCACCCGTGCCCACGGCGCTGCTGCTCCTGGAGCCGACCGGGACGCTCACGGTCGGCGACCGCCACGACGAGGTCCCGGACCACGTCGACGCGACCACCGGTCACGCGCTCACCTGACCGAGGGGCGCGAACCGACATGACGGGGCGGGCAACGCAACGACCTGACCGGGTGGACGCTGAGGCCTCAGGCGCCGTAGCCGTTGCTGTAGCCGTTGCCGTAGCCGTCGCGCCGGCCGGAGTGCGGGGCCGCAGGATCCTCGACGACCGGAGTCGTGGGGGGCATCACCACGCGCCTGCGCCGGGCGATGCTGCCGAAGGTCGCCACACCGATCAGGCCGGCGATCATGAGGATGACGCCGACCAGGTCGAGGTTGACGCCCTGCATCTCCCAGTCGGTCGCGAACGTGAGGATGGCTCCCGCGGCGAGGAGGATGATGCATCCGCCGAGGCCCATGAGTGTCCCCTCCTTGTCGGTCGGGCCGGGCGTTCCACCCGGCCCGGCTCCCTCCGGGTGCCCCGGAGGGCAACACTCATGCGTCACACGCGTGTTGGCGGGGCGGGTGCCGGGGCTCCCGGGCGGGTGACCGGGCTCCCGGGCTAACCCTCCAGGAACGCCACCAGCGAGTTCGCCAGCAGGTGCGGGTCGTCGACGCCGCACAGCTCGCGGGCGCTGTGCATCGACAGGATGGCCACGCCGATGTCGACCGTGCGGATGCCGTGCCGGGCGGCGGTGATCGGGCCGATCGTGGTGCCGCAGGGCATGGAGTTGTTGGAGACGAAGGACTGGAAGGGGACGTCCGCACGCTCGCAGGCGGCGGCCCACACCGCGCGGCCCGAACCGTCCGTGGCGTACCGGTTGTTGACGTTGACCTTGAGAATCGGGCCGCCGTTGATGCGCGGATGGTGCGTGGGGTCGTGCCGCTCCGCGTAGTTGGGGTGCACCGCGTGGCCGGTGTCCGACGACAGACAGACCGTGGCCGCGAAGGCGCGCGCCCGGTCCTCGTACGCCCCCCCGCGCGCGAACACCGAGCGCTCCAGCACGCTGCCGAGCAGCGGGCCGTCGGCGCCGGTGTCCGACTGGGAGCCGTTCTCCTCGTGGTCGAAGGCGGCGAGGACGGGGATGTAGGAGAGCGTCCGGTCGGCCGTCGCCAGCGCGGCCAGGGCCGCGGTGCCCGCGTGCACGGACAGCAGATTGTCCATGCGCGGGCCGGCCACCAGCTCCTTGTCCCGGCCCAGGTACGCGGGCGGCTCCACGGAGTGGACCATCAGGTCCCAGCCGGTCACCTCGCCCGCCGGGATGCCCGCGGTCTCCGTAAGGAAGGCGACGAGGTCGCCGTCGCGGACGTCGTCGCCGAGACCCCAGACCGGCTGGAGGTGGCGCTGCTTGTCCAGCTTGAGCCCCTCGGAGGAGACCGTGCGGTCCAGGTGGATGGCGAGCTGCGGGATGCGCAGCAGCGGCCGGTCGACGTCGACCAGGACGGTGGAGCCGTCGCGCAGGCTCAGCCGGCCGGCCAGGCCCAGGTCGCGGTCGAGCCAGGAGTTCAGCAGCGGGCCGCCGTACACCTCGACGGCGACCTGGCGCCAGCCGTGCGCCCCGCTGTCGGGCCGGGGTTTGACACGCAGGTTGGGGGAGTCGGTGTGGGCGCCGACGATCCGGAACGGGGTGTGCGGCTCGGCGCCCTCGGGGACGTACCAGGCCACGATCGCCCCGCCGCGCAGGACGTACTTGCCGCCCGTCGTCCCGTCCCAGGCGTCCGTCTCGGCGACCTGCCGGAAGCCCGCCTTCTCCAGCCGTTCGGCGGCGTTCGCCACGGAGTGGTACGGCGTGGGGCTCGCCGCCAGGAAGGACATCAGGTCGTCGGTGTGGCCGCGGTCGAAGCGGGGAGGTTCGCTCATGGGTTCACCTTAACGACGGACAACGGGGCGCTCCCGGGTCCGTTACCGCCCGGGCGTGATGTTGTGGTTCAGGCGGAAGAGGTTGCCCGGGTCGAAGCGGCGTTTGACCACCGTCAGCCGGTCGTGGTTCTGACGGTAGCTGGCACGGATCCGGTTCTGGTCGTCGGCGGTGAGGAAGTTGACGTAGCCCGCGTCGAGTGTGTGCGGGCGGAGCGCGGCGTCGTACTCCCGGGTCCAGGCGATGTCCTCGGCGATGTGGGAGGGGTCGGGGACGCTCGCGCCGTACACGGTGGAGAAGACCGCGTCACGGTAGGCGAACGCGGTGTCCTCGGGGCCGACGCGGTGGCAGGCGCCGTCGACGGGGAAGACGATCGTGTCGCTCTCCAGCGACGGCAGGGCGCGGCCGTACCTCATGTGGACGTCGATGGCGGCGTCCGGCACGTCGCGGCTGAAGGCGCCCTTCCAGTAGTGGTAGAGCCCGGCGGGCAGCAGTTCGTCGAACAGCGTGTTGATCACCGGGTACGGCATCCGCCGCACGGCCCGGCCGAGGACCGGGCCGAGTCCGGCGAGCCGGGCGAGGACACGGTCGTCCTCTTCCTCGGCGCCGCTGAAGCAGGTGAGCACACCGCACACCGGCCGTCCGTGCCAGCGCTCCGGCAGGAACGGCACGGGTGGGCCGAGCGCCACCGCGAAGAGCGTGTTGAACTCCTCCGGCGAGTCCGCGACCAGCCCCCGCCAGCGCCGTACGACGTCGCCGTCCAGCGGGTAGAACGTGGGGCCGCCGAGGATGTCCGCCACGGGGTGCAGCCGGTAGCTCAGGGACACCGCGGCACCGAAGTTGCCGCCGCCGCCGCGCAGCGCCCAGAACAGATCGGTTTCGTGCTCGGCGTCGCAGCGCACCAGGGTGCCGTCGGCGGTGACGATCTCGGCCGCGGTCAGGTTGTCGCAGCTCAGCCCGTAGCGGCGGGCCAGATGCCCCATCCCGCCGCCGAGGGTGAGGCCGGCGATACCGGTGGAGGAGACGACGCCTCCGGTGGTTGCCAGGCCGTGCGCGTACGTCGCCCTGTTGAAGTCCCGCCAGGTGCAGCCGCCCTGGGCCCGGGCGAGGCGCCGCTCCGGGTCGACGCGGACGGTGCGCATCCGGGACAGGTCGAGCACCAGCCCGTCGTCGCAGGTGCCGTGCCCGGCGACGGAGTGTCCGCCGCCGCGCACCGCGAGCGGCAGCCCGCGTTCACGGGCGAGGTTCACGGCGGTCGCGCAGTCGTCGGCGTCGACGGGCCGGACCACGACGGCGGGACGGCGGTCGTGCAGCGCGTTGTAGACCCGGCGGGCCCGGTCGTAGCGGGGGTCGTCCGGGCCGATGACGTCACCGCGGACGGTGCCGTGCAGCGCGTCGAGGACCCGGGCGGGGTGCGGGTGGACGGTGCCGGTCATGGCTCGCAGCTCCTCTCCGGCGCGGCGGACGCGATGTCCGCGTCCGCGGAGGTATCGGCGGGTGCCTGTGTCTTCGTTCTAGGCGAAGGCAGGCGGCCCGGGCATCGACCGGACCGCCCATTCGTCACGGCTCTGCCCGATGGGCAGAACGGCCCATCGGGCGGCTGCGTCGCCGCCCGCGCGGCGGGCGGGCGACCGGGCGGGTGCCGAGTGCCGACGGGGGCGCGTGGCATGGTGGTGGTGGGGGGCGTCCGGCCGACGGGGCGCGGCCGTGGCGTGTTCACGGGCCGTCTCAGGCCGGTCTGCGGGTGGGGTCCCGGCCTGCCGGGCCGTCGGACTGATGGGTCGGCTGGGTCGGTGGTGAGGAGGCCGGCGGCTGGTGGCCGCGTCCGTGGTGGGGCCGCCTTCCGCCGGGCGGGTCGCAGGACGGTCGGCAGGCCCTCCGCCGTCGCACCGGCGCGGGGGTGCGGCTTCGCCCGGCCTCCGGCTGCCCTCGTGCCGCACCGGAGGTCCTGCTTTCGTGGACCCACCCGGCCAGGATCATCCGGCCAGGATCACCCGACCAGGGATCCCGTTCGATCAGAACCGTCCTCGTGATCGACGGGACACCGGCTTCTGAGCGCCGATCACGCGAGGCTCGTCAGCCTGCTCGCCGCTCCCTTCTGGTCGAGGACCTCGGCGGTTGGTATCGCGCAGTGATCCAGCGACAGGACCCGGCCTCCTCGGAAGGACGGCTGCCGGCAGGCGGTGCCGTGGTTCAACGGGTGGGCGTGCGCCGTGTCACGCGGTTCCACCAGGATCGGCGGGGCCCTGCTGCTGATCCGGACTCCGGCGCTCTGGATGCCGAGACCGCAGGGGCGGACGGCGACAGGGCCGGGCTCGCCGCCCCTTCGTCGCCTGGAGCCCACCGGGTGGTGGGTGCGATCGGGGGAAAGCGGACGGGCAGGGCGGCCAACGCCCGGTGGAAGGGACCTTGCCGCCAGCGCAGAGCCTCGACGGGGACGTCCAGTTCGATGTCGGGGAGCCGGTCGAGCAGCTTCTCCAAGGCCGTTGCGGCGATCAGGTGGGCGGGGCCCTTCGCCGGACAGGTGTGGGGACCCGCACTCCACGCGAGGTGCGCGCGATTGCCGCGCCGACGGTCGTACGCGAGACCGGTACCCGTGTTCGCGGCGGCCAGGCTGATCAGAACAGGGGTGCCCGCACGAAGGAGGTTTCCGTCGAGTTCTACATCCTGGACCGGATAGTGAATGGCGTAGTTCGCCAGCGGTGGGTCGGTCCACAGGACCTCGTCGATGGCGTCGTCGACGGGCATGCTGCCGCCTGCGAGGTCACCTGCGAACCGTTCGTCGGACAGCAGCAGCCGCAGCCCGTTGCAGATGAGATTCTGCTGCGGCTCGGTACCTGCGCCCATGAGGAGCACCAGTTGGTGCATCATCTCCTCGTCGGTGAGCCGAGCGGGATGCGCCATCAGCCAGGACGACAGATCCGGCCCCGGCTCCCGCCGCTTGAGGGCGACCAGCTCCGCGACCCCCTCGGTCAGGACCGCGTTGGCCTTCTCGGCGTCGGCGTCCGCGTCGAAGATCCCGGACATTCCGTCGACCAGCTTGTCCCCGATGTCCGGTGGGCAGCCGAAGAGCTGGTTGAAGACCAGCAGGGGCAGGACGGCGCCGTACTCGGACAGCAGATCCGCCTTTCCCCTGGGGCCGATGCGGTCGATGAGCGTGTCGGCACTGTGCTCCACGTACCCCCTCAACGCGTCGGGGTCGACGCGGCCGAGGCTGTCCGTGATCGCGCCGCGCAGCCTGCTGTGCTCCTGGCCGTCGGTCCACAAGGCGTTCGGCCGGTACATCATCATCGGTACCACCGGGCTGTCCGCCGGCACCGACCCGTCGGCCAGAGCCCGCCATCGTCGCGGATCCTTGGAGTAGCGCTCAGGACTGCGCAGCACCTCCAGGGCCGTCTCGTAGCCGGTCACCAGCCATGCGTGCACGCCGGGCGCTATCTCCACAGGAGCGACGCAGCCGTGGGCACGTAGCCGGGTGTACGACGCCATGGGATCGGCGGCGAACTCAGCGCCGAACAAACGCTCCGCAGGGCGGGCACCTGCGTGCCCCGGGCAGCCGGGAGGAGTCACCGCAGAGGATGTGTTCCGGTGTGGTGTCATCGCTTCTCCCCGGAGATTCGAGTCTGCAGGTATTCGACGAGGGAGATCAGCGCTCCGGTCGAGGACGTGGCTTCCCGCGCGTCGCACGCCACCAGGGGGGTTTCCGGAAGCAGGTCGAGGGCCTCGCGGATGTCGGCCACCGAGAAGACCGGCGCGCCCTCGAATCGGTTGACGGCGACCGCATACGGTACGCCGCGTTCCTCCAGCAGCCCCATGATGTCGAAGGACTGGTCCAGCCGTCGGGTGTCGGCGAGCACCAGGGCACCGAGTGCTCCGTGCAGCATGTCCTCCCACAATCTGGCGAAACGTCTTTGCCCCGGGGCGCCGAACAGGTAAAGCACCAGGGACTCACTGAGTGTCAGGCGGCCGAAGTCCATCGCCACGGTCGTCGTCGTCTTGTCGGGAGCCCCCTCCAGGTCGTCGACGAGTTCGCCGGCCTGCGTCATCGTCTCTTCGGTGCGCAGGGGACGGATCTCGGAGAGTGTTCCGACGAACGTGGTCTTGCCGACGGCGAAATGGCCGACGACGAGGATCTTGACCGTGGTGGTGACGGTGTCAGCCACGTACGACGGGTCAGAGACGGGAACGGAGCCCAAGGAGCACCTCCTGCAGGAGCTGAGCGTCTGGACGTTGTGCCTGAGGGATGGGGGGACGCGCGCTGAGGTGGCCGCTGTCGATGAGGTCGCAGAGCAAGACCTTGGTGACGCTCACCGCAAGCGAGAGGTGGGCGGCCACTTCGGCGACCGACAGAGCTCCTCCCGCGCACAGTTGCATGACCCGCAGCTTCTCCGGATTGAGCCCGCTCACCGGGCGCCCGAGCACCGCCGTGACCAGTGTGACCAGGTCCACCGTGTTGCGGCTCGGATGAGCGCGGCCCTCTGTGACGACGTACGGCCGTACCAGCCCCCTGTCCCGCCCCGGTCGAGGCGGGGTCATTGCGTACCAGTGCTGTCTGACGCGCCGGCCGCGGAGGTCAGCCGGGGCAGAGACGTCAGCTCCTTGCCCAGTCGGTCGACCAGTTTGTGCATGCTGAAGGTGACGGATTCCATGTCGACGTCCTGGCCGGCGGACACGGCCAGGTACGCGCCCGAGCCGGCTGCCACCAGGAAGACGTACCCGTCGACGAATTCGATCAATGTCTGCTGCCACGGCGAGGAAGCCTGTGCGCAGAACTCGGCCGTACTCCGACTGATCGACTGCAGCCCGCACAGTGCCGCGGCCTGCCGCTCGGCCTCGTCGCGGTCGAAGTCCTTCGAGTGCGCGCGGAGCATGCCGTCCGCGGAGAGCAGGATCGCGTGGCGGGCCTCGGGGATCTTCAGCACCTCATCGAGCATCCACCCGAGTTCGTTGGTCATGTGGCCGGTCATTTCTCGGCGTTCCCTTCGCTGTCGGTGGATGCGTCACGGCCGGAACGCGTACCGCGGGCGAATGCGCCCATACGGGAAGCGGTCTCGGCGGCAGGGCGGGCGAGCGCGGGACCGGCGGGCGCCGGAGCCCCGCTGTCACCGGGCTCCTGGTGCAGTGGTGTGCGCCTGCGGCGCCTGGGCAGTACGCCCGCGCCGGCCGACGCCACGGCCCCCTCGTCGGAGAAAGCGGACGGCTCCCCGGATGCCTGGAGGCGGGCGGCTGTCTCGGCGGCGGGGCCCGGGAGGCCGGCCGGGTCACCGGCGGTCGGGGCCTCGGGCCGGGCGGTGGAAGACGGGGCGGAGACAGGCGGGGTCTCGGCTTCCCGCACGGGGATCGGAGGCCCCATGAAGCGCACCCGGTTGAGGAGGGCGTTGGGCAGGAAGAGCACGGCTCGCACGCCGCCGTAGGGCGACTGGGTGTCGACGGAGACACGGAAACCGTACCGGGCGGCAAGGACGCCGATCACGGCGAAGCCGAACCGCGGTGGGTCGCCGAGCCGGTGGATGTCGACGTCCTCTCCGGACAGACGTCGCGCGGCTTCCTCGGTCTCGCGAGCGTCCAGGCCGATACCGGCATCGTCGACGACGATGCTGACGCCGTTGTGGGCTGCCTGGATGGTCACTTCAACCGTGGTGTTGGGCTGGGAGTGCCGGGCCGCGTTGTCCAACAGCTCCGCAACCGCCAGGACCACCGGCTCCACAGCCCGGCTCACCACGTCCATGTCCACCCGGCAGTGAACCTTGACGCGTCGGTAGTCCCGGATCCTCGACGTCGCGCCGCGCACCACCTCCAGCAGCGCAGACGCCGCCCGCTGGCGTCCGGGCCACGAGCCGCAGAGGACGGCGACGGCCTGTGCTCTCCGCCCGAACTGCGCGTTGGCGTGATCGACCTCCAGGAGGTCCTGGAGCACATCGGGGTTGTCGTGGCGGCCTTGCATCTCCGAGATCGACAACTGCTGCTCACTGGCCAGGGCCTGCAGCACGCGCATCGTCGCCTTCAGCGTGGTCTTCGCGGACTTGTCCGCCCGCGACTGTGCGGCCTCCCCGGCGCCGGAGAACTGGTCGACCACCCTCTGCAGGCTCTTTCCGTACGCCGTTTCGGCGAATCCCGCGTCGAGTGGACCGGGCTCCGGTGTGGCACCGGTATCGCGGGATGCCTGCAGCATCGCAGGGAGCCGGGCCTCGGCGAGATGCAGCATCTCGGCCTCATGGGCGATTACGTCGGCCTCGCTCAGCCTCAGCAGACGACGGAGGGAGGCGGTGATCCGGTACTGGCGTATCAGCAGCAACAGCGCGACGAGTGCGGCCATGGCGAGGCACCAGATCACCGCCCCCTGTATGTGTTGTGTCATCAGATCCTCGAACGGGGGAAGGAGAGGCGCATCCGGAGGAAACGGGACAAGAGGCAAGCCGGCTCTGTCGGAGCCCATCGGATTTCGATCGGCCCTGCCGGGCACGCACCGTGGCGCTGGTAGGCCAGGGAGCCCCCGCATCCTCACAAAGGGAGCGCAGGAGTGATCGATCATCCTGTGTCCGAGGGGTGGCCTCAAGGGCCCTGGGTAACAAATCGAACTCAACAATGTGCTACTGCCTGGTAACTGTCCGTTGCCGCGGTCGCTGTATCCGTCAACCGGACAGGGAAGCTGCACCCGCCTACGCACGCCGCACGCGCGCGCTCCCTCTCCTCCGAAATCCGCGACACCGAGGATCACCTGCCCGAGCTGGTGCTCAGCGCCGATGCGAACGCGTTCGCAGACCTTCGGGCCCGAGCCCTCGCACCGTTGCGGACCTTGCCCGCCGCGACCGGACGACGGCTGGAGGAGACGCTGCGGTCGTGGCTGCTGCAGCAGGGCAGGCGGGACGAGGGGCGGCGGCGTTGTTCGTCGATCCCCGGACAGTCCGGTACCGGATGTCGCAGCTGCGGGAGCTGTTTCCGGGTCTGGCATCGCCACACCGGGGCCTTGAACCGACGCCGGCGGTGGGTCTCCGGGTCAGCTGACGCGTACTTCGACCGCCCGCGAACGCGTCCGCGAACGGTCCAGGAACCGTGCCTCGTTCTCGGTGCCGTCAGCCGGCTCTCAGGCCAGGTCGTGGGTGCAGGCGAAGGCGGTCGCGGCGGCTCGGGAGCCGACCCCGAGTTTGGTGAACATGTTGTTCAGGTGCCGGGCGACGGTGTGCTCGCTGATGCAGAGTTCGGCCGCGATCTCGCGGTTGGTCCGGCCGGCCGCGACCAGGCGCAGCACCTGCGCCTCGCGGGGTGACAGCCCGGCGGGCAGGGCCTGGTCGTGTGCCTCGGCCCGGGAGAGCAGTGCGGCGGCGCGGCGGGCCTCCGGGTCCGAGCCCAGCGCGGTGAACGCCGCGTGCGCCGCCCGCAGCTCCAGCACCATGCCCTCCTGGTCACCGGCGGCCCGGTCGGCAGCGGCGAGCAGCATCCTGACCCGCGCCGCCTCGTACGGCACACCCAGCTCCAGCCAGGCCGCGAGCGCCCGGCACAGCGGTCGGCGGGCCTGCTGCGGCGAGGTGGTGGCGTCCGGGCGGAGCTCGGCGAGGGCGAGTGCCCCGCGGGCGGTGTCGGCGAGGGCGTGCAGCAGCGGGGGCCCCGCGCCATCAGCGTCCCGGGCGCCCGACGGATCCGCGGGTACGGCATCCGACGGACCCACGGTGCCCGTGTCCGCTCCCACCGCACGCGACGGCCCGTCGCCCACTGCGTCCGTGCCGGCCGAGCGTGCCGCACCCACGTGTCCAGTACCTCCGGTGCCTTCTGCGCCGGTGTTCTTCGGGCGGGCCGCCCCCGCGTGCCCTGTGCTTCCGGTGCCTGCCTGGCCGGTGTTCTTCGGGTGGGTCGCGCCCCCCTGGGCTGTGCCACCGGCGCTCGCCGCGCTCGCGTTCTCCGAGCGGGCCGTACCCACGTGGTCGCTGCCCGCGAGATCTGCGTCCTCCGAGCCCCCGGTGCGCGCGTCCACCGAGCCCGGGTCGGCCGTGCTCGGTGCGGTCCCCGTGCCCCGTGCGCCCGCCGCGCCCACACTCGACGGACCCGTGCCCGCGAGCCGCTCCAGCTCGCCCACCGCCACGCGGGCCGCCCGGGCGTTGCCGACCGCCAGTTCCACCTCGACCAGGGCGGCCAGCAGCTGGGCCGTGCCGAAGGGCCCTGCCGGGCCGGTGCCGTCGAACTCGTCGGTGAGGGCGAGGCGCAGCGCGGCGGCGGCCTGGTCGGCCCGGCCCTCGGCGAGCCGCAGCAGGGCGAGACCGGGCTGCGGGGTGCGGCCCAGGGCGTGTGCGCGGGCGTACTCCGTCTCCGCCGCCGCCGAGTCACCGCGCCGCCGGTGGATGTCGCCGGCGATGTAGTGCGCCTCGCCGCTGATCCCGGCGTCGTGGGGGCCCGTCTCCGCGCACACCCGGAGTGCCTCGGCGGCGGCGCCCGGCCAGTCGCCGCGCAGATCGAGGACCTGCACCCGGTGGACCCGGCACAGCCCCCGGAACGGGTCGTCGGCGGAGCGGTCGGCGCACCAGCGCATCGCGGCCTCGCTCCACTCGACGGCCCGCCCGAGGTCGGCGGCTGCCATGCACCGGGTGAGGGCGAGGCAGTAGATCCATCCGGTGAACAGCGAGCTCAGCTCGCCCGCGGTGACCGAGCACATGGCGTCGTCGAGCCGGGCCAGCCCCTCGGCGGTGCGGCCGTGGTCGAGCAGGACGCCGGCGTGCACCTGGTGGCTCATGGCGAGCAGATCGCGGCCCGCGGGCGGATCACGGTCGCCGTGGGCGCGGGCGATCGCCGACATCCGCCGGGCGGCGGCCAGCGCGGCGGGCACGTCGCCGCGTTCCGAGGCCTCCTCGGCGTCGCTCCAGGCGGTGTAGCACTGCTCGAGGCATTCGGGCAGGGCGTCCAGGTGCTGCCGGGCGCGGTGCAGCCAGCCGCTCGCGGCACCGGGGCGTCCGATGTCGCGGTTGTCGTAGAACAGCATCCAGGCGGCGTGCCCGGCGGGCCGCTCGGCGCCGGTCCGCGCGTAGCCGGAGTACGCCTGGGCACGGGCGGCGACGGACTCGTCGGGGTGCCCGGTCCACCATGCGGCGTCGGCGAGCAGACAGAGGTCGTCGGGGGTGAGCGTGCCGGGCGGCAGGGCGCTCAGGACGTGGTAGGCGTCGGCCCAGGCGTCCCGGGCGGCGGCGTCGCGGGCGGTGGCCTTCCGGGCGGCGGAGTCGCCGGCTGCGGAGCCCTCGGCGGTGGCGTCCTCGGCGGTGGCCTTCCGGGCGGCGGTCTTCCGGTCGTGGGACGGACCGGCTGCGGGTGCGCCGTCGCCTGACGGGCCGCCTGGGGGCCGGGATCGCCGTGGCGCGGTACCCATGTGCGGTTCCCTTCCGCTGTCCAGCATAGGAACGCGCGGAGCGGGCCGCCCCCGGACGGAAGGTCCGGGAACGGCCCGCTCACGGGTCGCCTACGGGCGGGAGGGCCGGGAGACGCTCAGAACGCCGCCTCGTCCAGCTCCATCAGGTCCAGCTCGACGCCCTCGGCGACCTTGCGGGCCAGGGTGACGCCGGGCAGGACGTTGGCCGCGAAGAACTTCGCCGCGGCGATCTTGCCGGTGTAGAAGGCCTTGTCCTTGCCGGCGGCGGTCGGCAGCTTCTCGGCGGCGACCGCGGCACCCTTGAGCAGCAGGTAGCCGACGATCACGTCACCGGAGGCCATCAGCAGGCGGGTGGTGTTGAGACCGACCTTGTAGATGTTCTTGACGTCCTGCTCGGTGGCAGCGAGGTCGGTGAGCATCAGGCCGACCAGCGACTCCAGCTCGACGGCGGCCTTGGCGAGCTGCTCGCGGGCGCCGGAGAGCTCCTCGCCGCCGGTGCCGAGGGCGAGGAACTTCTTGATGTCCTCGGCGAGCGAGTTCAGCGCGGCGCCCTGGTTGCGGACGATCTTCCGGAAGAAGTAGTCCTGGCCCTGGATCGCCGTGGTGCCCTCGTACAGGGTGTCGATCTTGGAGTCCCGGATGTACTGCTCGATCGGGTACTCCTGCAGGAAGCCGGAGCCGCCGAAGGTCTGCAGCGACTGGGCGAGCTGCTCGTAGCCCTTCTCGGAGCCGTAGCCCTTGACGACCGGCAGCAGCAGGTCGTTGAGCGCGTGCTCGGTGGACGCGTCCTCGCCGTTCGCCTCCTTGACGGCGATGGCGTCCTGCACCGAGGCGGTGTACAGCACCAGCGCCCGCATGCCCTCGGCGTAGGCCTTCTGCGTCATCAGCGAGCGGCGGACGTCGGGGTGGTGGGTGATGGTGACCTTGGGCGCGGTCTTGTCCATGAAGTTGGCCAGGTCCGGGCCCTGGACGCGCTCCTTGGCGTACTCCAGCGCGTTGAGGTAGCCCGTCGACAGCGTGGAGATCGCCTTCGTCCCGACCATCATGCGGGCGAACTCGATGATGCGGAACATCTGGCGGATGCCCTCGTGCTTGTCGCCGATCAGCCAGCCCTTGGCGGGGTGCCGGTCGCCGAAGGTCATCTCGCAGGTGTTGGACGCCTTCAGGCCCATCTTGTGCTCGACGTTGGTGGCGTAGGCGCCGTTGCGCTCGCCCAGCTCGCCGGTCTCGAAGTCGAAGAGGTACTTCGGGACGAGGAAGAGGGACAGGCCCTTGGTGCCGGGACCGGCGCCTTCGGGGCGGGCCAGCACGTAGTGGAGGATGTTCTCCGACATGTCGTGCTCACCGGAGGTGATGAAGCGCTTCACGCCTTCGATGTGCCAGGAGCCGTCCTCCTGCTGCACGGCCTTGGTGCGGCCGGCGCCCACGTCCGAGCCGGCGTCCGGCTCGGTGAGGACCATGGTGGAGCCCCACTGCTTCTCGACGGCGATCTGGGCGATCTTCTTCTGGACCTCGTTGCCCTCCTCGTGGAGGATCCCGGCGAACGCCGGGCCGGAGGAGTACATCCACACCGCCGGGTTGGCGCCAAGGATCAGCTCCGCGTAGGACCAGATCAGCGACGGCGGGGCGGTGGTGCCGCCGATGCCCTCGGGCAGGCCGAGGCGCCAGTACTCGGAGTCCATGAAGGCCTGGTAGCTCTTCCTGAAGGACTCGGGGACCGGCGCGGTGTTGGTCTCCGGGTCGAAGACCGGGGGGTTGCGGTCGGCGTCGGCGAAGGACTCGGCCAGCTCGTTCTCCGAGAGGCGGGTCAGCTCCTCCAGGATGCTCTTGGCGGTGTCGACGTCCATCTCCGCGAACGGGCCGGTGCCGTACAGCTTGTCGCGGCCGAGTACCTCGAAGAGGTTGAACTCGATGTCGCGGAGATTCGACTTGTAGTGCCCCATGGCGACGGCTCCGTTGAGAGATCGGCGAGGCACTGACTCCTCGCTCCTGTTTCACGTACCAACAAGTAACTACGATGATGCTACCCGTCGGTAATAAGAAGCAACCCCGATCCGGTCATCTGTGACAGGTCACACCGGAACCATCAGTGACGCGCTGTAACCCTCCTCGAGGCTGCCCTGCACCCGCGCCGGCTGCTGCTCGTACCCGTCCCGGAAGAATCCGTCGCTCTCCGGGGGCGGCGGACGCAGATTCGTCACGCTCCGTCCGTGATCCGCGCGCAGTTCCCCGTGCCCCTTCGGGGCGCCTCCGAACCGCGGCGGACTTCGCCCGGCCTGCTCAGAACGCGCCCGCCGTGGACGGCCAGGGTGCCGCCCGCGAATCGGCCGGGAGGGGTGGGGCGCGTCCCGGTCCTCGGTACGCTTGCGCTCATGTACGGCTACGACCAGACCGCGGGTCCCCAGGGGCAGTACGCCCCGCCGCAGCAGCCGATGTCCGGCGGCTACGGGCAGCAGCAGTCGCCGGCCTACCCGGAGCCGTCCCCGCCCTCGCTCGCGGACGCGGTCCGTGCCTTCACCACCGGGCAGGTGGCCGCGGAGGACTTCCAGCAGATCTTCGCCACGTCGAAGGTCTACTGCCCGCGCGGTGAGAACCCCGGCTTCCTCGCCCTGCACAACACCCAGCAGCCGGTGATCCCGATGTTCACCTCGCTGAAGGAGCTCCGCCGCTACGCGGGCAAGGAGTCCAAGTACTTCGTGATCACCGGCGCCGAGGTGATCGACCTGTTGCCGACCGGCTACGGCTTCGTCCTGGACATGGAGGGCGAGCACCGGATGGTGTTCGACGCGAAGGCCGTCGAGGAGATGGTCGACTTCGCGATGCGCAGGATGTACGGCTAGCTGCGCGCGGGACGCACGGCTGGCTGCCACCGCTGCCGAGCGGAAGACCGACGAGCCCGGAGGGAATGCCCTCCGGGCTTTCTCTGTTGCAGATGGCGAGAAGTTCAATACTCAACTAAACTGGGCGCAGCCTAGGAGGTACCGACATGCCTGCAGTGACCGTCGAGAACCCGTTGACGCTGCCCCGTGTGACCGCGCCCGCCGACGCCGTGGCACGTCCCGTGCTCGCTGTCACGACCGCACCCAGCGGTTTCGAGGGCGAGGGCTTCCCGGTGCGCCGCGCGTTCGCCGGGATCAACTACCGCCATCTCGACCCGTTCATCATGATGGATCAGATGGGTGAGGTGGAGTATCAGCCCGGGGAGCCGAAGGGGACTCCCTGGCATCCGCACCGCGGCTTCGAGACCGTCACCTACATCATCGACGGCGTCTTCGACCACCAGGACTCCACCGGCGGTGGCGGCACCATCACCAACGGGGACACCCAGTGGATGACGGCCGGATCGGGCCTGCTGCACATCGAGGCGCCGCCGGAGCACCTGGTCGTCTCGGGCGGTCTCTTCCACGGCCTGCAGCTGTGGGTGAACCTGCCGGCCAGGGACAAGATGATGGCGCCGCGGTACCAGGACATCCGGGGTGGCAGTGTCCAGCTGCTCACCACCCCCGACGGCGGCGCGCTCCTGCGCGTCATCGCGGGCGAGCTGGACGGCCACGCCGGTCCCGGCATCACCCACACCCCGATCACGATGATCCACGCGACCCTCGCGCCGGGCGCCGAGATCACCCTGCCGTGGCGGGAGGACTTCAACGGCCTCGCCTACGTCCTGGCGGGGCGGGGCGCGGTGGGTGCGGAGCGCCACCCGGTCCAGCTGGGCCGGACGGCGGTCTTCGGTGCGGGCGGTTCCCTGACCGTGCGGGCCGACGACAAGCAGGACGCCCACACCCCGGACCTGGAGGTCGTCCTGCTGGGCGGTCGGCCGATCCGGGAGCCGATGGCCCACTACGGCCCGTTCGTGATGAACACCAGGGACGAGCTGATGCAGGCCTTCGAGGACTTCCAGAAGGGGCGGCTGGGGAAGATCCCGGCCGTGCACGGCATGTCGGAGGACGGCCTGTAGGGACCGCGGAGGCGGTACGGTACGACAAGGCCCGAAGCCGCAAGTTCGAGTTGCGGCTTCGGGCCTGTCCTGTCGGTCCTGTGGGTGGCTACGGAAGCACGTGGACCGGATCAGACCCTGGAGGTCGACGACGTTCATGTCTCGACCCCAGCTCTTCGAGTACGTCTGCCGCGGGAAACCAGTGCGTCCCGTCCGGCATCGTCGGCCTCCGCACCCGCGCCCCGGTGGCCGCGAACACGAAGTCGTCGATGTCGATCGCGTCCTTGCGCGTGTTGCTCTGCTCGTCCGTCGAGCGTCACCCCCGCGTCGGAACGTAGCTGCGCGAGGAGCAACTCACGTCCACAGCAAGAATGTTCACCTGAAAGTGGACAGACGCATCGATTCTGTCGACCGCGTCAGGCCTTCACGCCCTCGACGAACGCCGACCACGCGGCGGCGCCGAAGAGCAGTGCCGGGCCGGGGCGGACCGCGCTGACGTGCTGTCGCCTGACCAGGTCTCCCCGCAGGACACGCAGGCCGGCGCGTGATCCGCTGGGCGTATGCAGCTGCTTCCCGAGGCGGTGCGGCGGTTCGCCGCGTGGTGCGCCGTCGTGCTGCTCGCCAGCGGTGTCGTCTATGTCGGGATCCGGCTCTGCGTGGAGTTCCGCACCGCCGTGACGCCCGCGCTGCTCGCGCTGCTGGGTACCGCGCTGCTGAGGCCGCTGCACCGGCGGCTGGTGGCGGCCCATGTGCAGCGGTCGCTGGCCGCGGGGATCACCTGTGTCGCAGTGGTGGCGGTGGTCGGCGGGGCCGTCTATATCGTGGTCGCCGCGCTGATCGAGAGCGGTGACCAGATCATCGCCTCGCTGCGGACGGCGGCCGAGGACGTCGCCGAGCACTTCGGGGCGGCCGGGACCTCGCTGCACGACCTCGCGTCCAACGCCCGGGAGCTGCTGGGCAGGTTCGGTGCCACCGCCGCCTCGGGGGTCGTCAGCGGGGTCAGCGTGGTGGGCGAGACCATCGCCATGGCCGTGCTCGCGCTGCTGCTGGTCTTCTTCTTCCTGCGCGACTCCGACCAGGCCGTCGGTACCGTGCGCGCGCTGGTTCCGCGCAGTGGCGCCGACATGGCCGAGGCGATGGCGCGACGGGCCTTCGGCGCCGTCGAGGGCTTCATGCGGGGCACCACGCTGATCGCGCTGATCGACGCCTTCTGCATCACCGTGGGGCTGCTCGTCCTGCGGGTGCCTGGTGCGGTCGGGCTTGGGGCGCTGGTCTTCGTCGGCGCCTACATCCCCTATCTCGGCGCTTTCATCTCCGGGACGGTCGCGGTGCTGGTCGCGCTGGCCGACCGCGGGTTCGTCATCGCGCTGTGGGCACTCGGGGTGGTACTGGCCGTGCAGCTCCTGGAGGGGCATGTGCTCCAGCCGATGATCCAGAGCCGGACGGTGCAGATGCACCCGGTGGTGGTGCTGCTCGCGATCACCGCCGGGGCGTCGGTGGCGGGCATCCTCGGCATGCTGCTCGCCGTGCCGCTCACCGCCGCAGCCTTCGGCGTCGTCCGCGAGCTGCAGGCCCGTTACGCGGCGGCGGATCCTCCCGCGGAGTCCGCTCCCGGGCCCGCGGACTCGTAGAGCTCGAACCAGATGCTCTTGCCCTGGCCACGCGGGGCCACCCCCCATGCGTCGGCGAGCAGCTCGATCAGCATCAGGCCGCGTCCGGAGGACGCCATCTCCCCCGGTCGGCGCCGGTGCGGCAGGTCGTCGCCGCTGTCCTTGACCTCGACCCGGATCCGCCGCTCGCCCGGGGTCCCGGTCACCTCCGCGACCAGCAGTGCGTCGGCGTCGGTGTGGACCAGCACGTTGGTCAGCATCTCGGAGAGCAGCAGGACCGCCGAGTCCCGCTGCTCGTCGCTGGGCCAGTCGTGCAGCAGGTCGCCCAGGTGACGGCGGGCGGCGGCGATCCGCTCCGGCTCGGCCTGTGCCACGGACAGCATCGTGCGCCGTACGGGAGTCCGGGCGGTGATGCCCTCCCCGCAGCCGCATCCTTCGTCCTCCCGGCGCAGCAGCAGTACCGCGATGTCGTCCTCGCGACGGTCGGCGAGCGGGCCGGTGGTGTGGTGCGAGGAGGGGCCGTGCACGGCCTGGACCAGCGAGTCGGCGAGTTCCTCCAGGTCGCCGTCGTGGCTCTCCAGGATGACGCGCAGCCGGTCCCAGCCGCTGTGCAGATCGTGGCCGCCGGTCTCGACCAGCCCGTCCGTGCAGAGCATCAGGGTGTCGCCGGGCTCCAGCGCCAGCCGGGTGGTCGGGAAGTCGGAGTCCGGGGCGATGCCCAGCGGCAGTCCGCCGGGCGTCGCCCGGATCAGCGCGGTGCCGTCCGCCATGCGTACCACCGGGTCCAGATGACCGGCGCGGGCGCTCTCCACGGTCCCGGTCGCGGGGTCGACCTCGACGTAGAAGCAGGTTGCGAACCGCGGGTCGCCGTCATCCGAGCCGGAGGCGCTGATGTCGTGGAAGAACCGGGAGGCGCGGGAGAGCACCGCGTCCGGCCGGTGGCCCTCGGAGGCGTAGGCGCGCAGCGCGATACGCAGCTGGCCCATCAGCCCGGCCGCCCGTACGTCATGGCCCTGGACGTCGCCGATGACGAGGGCGAAGCGGCCCCGGGGCAGCGAGATCATGTCGTACCAGTCGCCGCCCACCTGAAGGCCGCCGCCGGTGGGGACATAGCGGGCGGCGACGCTCATGCCGGGGATCTCGGGGCCCAGTACGGGCAGCATGGAGCGCTGGAGCCCGTCGGTGAGCTCCCGCTGGGTCTCGGCGGCCCCGGCCCGGGACAGCGCCTGGGCCAGCATCCGGGCCACGGTGGTCAGCACGGACCGCTCGTCCGGGGTGAACGCCACCGGGTAGGCGAAGGCGGCCATCCAGGCGCCCATCGGATGGCCCGCGACGGTCAGCGGCAGAAAGGCCCAGGACTGCCGCCGGAACCGCTCGGCCAGCGGCCAGGTGAGCGGATAGCGGGACCGGTACTGCTCGGGCGATGACAGGTAGACGGCCCGGCCGGTGCGGACCACCTCGGCGGCCGGATAGGCGGTGTCCAGGGACATATGGGTGAACGGGTCCTCGGCCCCGGTCTGGTGGCCGTGGTGGCCGATGATGGTCAGCCGGTCGCCCTCGACGCCGAAGACCGCGAGCCCGTCGGGCGAGAAGCCGGGCATCGACAGGCCCGCCGCGACCCGGAGCACCTCCTGCGTCGACCGGGCCTCGGCCAGTGCCCGGCCCGCGTCCAGCAGGAACGCCTCGCGGGACCGCCGCCAGTCGCCGGTGACGGTACGGCGCCCGGCGGGCGTGCCCGGTCTCGGCTCGGCTATCTCCTGGATGGTGCCGGTCAGCTCGTAGGTCTTGGTCCGGTCGTCGAAGGAGGGCTTGCAGCGGCTGCGCACGACGCCGATCACATGACCCAGCTCGTCCATGATCCGGACCCGGATCTCGGCGAGGGTGCCCTCGGCGGCGGCGAGCCGGATCACACCGGTGATCTCGTTCCAGTCGACCGGGTGCAACCGGGCGCGCACCTGGGCCTCGGTGAGGGCCGCGGGACGGGCGGGGAGGCCCAGTAGCCGGGCGGCCTCCGCATCGACGCTGACGAGCCCGGTGGCCGTGTCCCAGTGCCACAGGCCCGTCGCGAGGGCGGTGAGGACGTCCTCCACGGCGGGCAGGGGCTCACCAGTGCGCATTTCCCCACTGTAAGAAGAGGTCGTCGGGCGCTGCCACCGGTCGCCGCGCAGCCGGTCACGGTTGCCGGGACCGGCTGCCCGCGGATCACGGTGACGGCCGCCGGCCGGTCAATGGTGAGGAACCGAGCCGTGGCTGCCCGGTACGCTGGGGTTGTTTCACGTGAAACACGCACCGTGAGACACCGCCCCCGATCCGCGAAGACTGGATGAACGACGATGCATCGGTACAGGTCCCACACCTGCGGCGAGCTCCGCTCCTCTGACGTCGGCACCGACGTCCGGCTGAGTGGCTGGCTGCACAATCGGCGCGACCTGGGCGGCATCCTCTTCATCGATCTGCGCGATCACTACGGCATCACCCAGCTCGTCGCCCGGCCGGGCACCGAGGCCTACCAGGCGCTGGACCGGCTCTCCAAGGAGTCCACGGTCCGTGTCGACGGCAAGGTCGTCTCCCGTGGTGCCGAGAACGTCAACCCGGATCTGCCCACCGGTGAGATCGAGGTCGAGGTCGGCGAGGTCGAGCTGCTCGGCGCCGCCCAGCCGCTGCCCTTCACGATCAACACCGAGGACGGTGTGAACGAGGAGCGACGTCTGGAGTACCGCTTCCTGGACCTGCGCCGCGAGCGCATGCACCGCAACATCATGCTGCGTACGGCGGTGATCAGCGCCATCCGTCATAAGATGACGGCGCTCGGGTTCAACGAGATGGCGACCCCGATCCTGTCGGCCACCTCCCCCGAGGGTGCCCGCGACTTCGTCGTCCCCTCCCGGCTGAACCCGGGCCGGTTCTACGCCCTGCCGCAGGCTCCGCAGCAGTTCAAGCAGCTGCTGATGATCTCCGGTTTCGACCGCTACTTCCAGATCGCGCCCTGCTTCCGTGACGAGGACGCGCGTGCGGACCGCTCGCCGGGCGAGTTCTACCAGCTCGACGTCGAGATGAGTTTCGTCGAGCAGGAGGACGTCTTCCAGCCGGTCGAGAAGCTGATGACCGAGCTGTTCGAGGAGTTCGGCGGCGGCCGCCATGTGACCTCCCCGTTCCCCCGCATCCCGTTCCGCGAGGCGATGCTGAAGTACGGCTCCGACAAGCCGGACCTGCGCGCCCAGCTGGAGCTGGTGGACATCACCGATGTCTTCGAGGGGTCGGAGTTCAAGGCGTTCGCCGGCAAGCACGTCCGCGCGCTGCCGGTCCCGGCCGTCCAGGACCAGCCCCGCAAGTTCTTCGACCAGCTCGGCGACTTCGCCGTCACGCTCGGTGCGAAGGGCCTGGCCTGGGTGCGGGTGGCCGAGGACGGGTCGCTGACCGGCCCGATCGCCAAGTTCCTCACCGAGGAGAACGTCAAGGTCCTCACCGAGCGGCTCAGCCTGGTGCCGGGCCATGCGGTGTTCTTCGGGGCGGGCGAGTTCGACGAGGTCTCGAAGATCATGGGCGCGGTGCGGGTGGAGGCCGCCCGCCGCGCCGGGCACTTCGAGGAGGACGTCTTCCGGTTCTGCTGGATCGTCGACTTCCCGATGTACGAGAAGGACGAGGACACCGGCGCGATCGACTTCTCGCACAACCCGTTCTCCATGCCGCAGGGCGGCCTGGAGGCCCTGCAGACCCAGGACCCGCTGGACATCCTGGGCTGGCAGTACGACATCGTCTGCAACGGCGTCGAGCTGTCCTCCGGCGCGATCCGGAACCACGAACCGGAGATCATGCTCAAGGCCTTCGAGATCGCGGGGTACGACCGGGAGACCGTCGAGGAGCAGTTCGCCGGGATGCTGCGCGCCTTCCGCTTCGGTGCCCCGCCGCACGGCGGTATCGCCCCCGGTGTCGACCGCATCGTGATGCTGCTGGCCGACGAGCCCAACATCCGCGAGACGATCGCCTTCCCGCTCAACGGCAACGCACAGGACCTGATGATGGGCGCCCCGACCGAGCTGGACGAGGCCCGGCTGAAGGAGCTGCACCTGTCGGTGCGCAAGCCGCAGCCGAAGTAGCCGCCCGCATCCCGGGCAGCACGACACACGCCAGGGGCCTAGCACCGGAGTGACCTCCGGTGCCAGGCCCCTGGCGTGTGTCGGCGGGGTTTCCCCTGCCTCGCCACGAGAGGTCCTCCTACTTCGCCACGAACTGGGTGAGGATCGCCTGGACCTCGTAGATGTCGACGCCCTTGGTGAAGGTCTTCTGGATCGGGGTCTGGGAGCCGGAGAGCCAGATCTTCAGCTCCGCGTCGAGGTCGAAGGTGCCGGCCGTCTCCACGGCGAAATGGGTGATGCTGCGGTACGGGACGGAGTGGTACTCCACCTTCTTTCCGGTGATGCCCTGCTTGTCGACCAGGATCAGCCGGCGGTCGGTGAACAGGATCGTGTCGCGGATCAGCAGATACGCGGCGTGCACCTGCTCGCCCTGACCCAGCAGCCGGGCGTACTCCTGCTGCGCCTGGGCCGGGTCGATGCTGTGCGCGTTGCCGAACAGTGCCATGGATGATCCCCCCATCTGTGGGGCTTCGCCGGTCGGCGAAGCCCTGCGGTTCTGGTCACATGATCTTCACTGACCGGACGGGGCGTCCATGGCGGGGCGGTAACGGACCGGGAACAGCGCCCCGGTCCGTCCGGGTGCTACTCGGCGCCGCCGAAGCGGGTCTTGTAGGCCTCCAGGTCGTCGTCCGTCAGCTTGGCGAACAGCACCGGCGGAACGGTGAACGGAGTGCCGGCCGGGACCTCGGCGAGGGTGCGGGCCTCCTCGGCGGTGACCCAGGTCGCCGTGGAGCCGGGCAGGTCGAAGGCCGCGCGCATCGCCGCCGCGGTGGCCGGGATGAAGGGCTCCGAGACCACCGCGTACAGGTGGATCAGGTTCATCGCCGTGCGCAGGGTGAGGGCCGCGGCGTCCTGGTCGGTCTTGATCTCCAGCCAGGGGGCCTTCTCCTCCAGGTAGGAGTTGCCCGCGGACCACAGGGCGCGCAGCGCCGCGGCGGCCTTGCGGAACTGGATGGCCTCCATGTGCTCCTCGTACTCCGCGAGCAGCCGGGCGATCTCCGCACCGAGCACCCGCTCCGCCTCGCCGGGCTCCCCGCCGGCCGGGACCGCGTCGCCGAAGCGCTTGCGGGAGAAGGAGAGGACGCGGTTGACGAAGTTGCCGAGGGTGTCGGCGAGGTCCTTGTTGACCGTGGCGGTGAAGTGCTCCCAGGTGAACGACGCGTCGTCGGACTCGGGGGCGTTGGCCATCATGAAATAGCGCCAGTAGTCGGCGGGCAGCACCTCGAGCGCGTCGTGGGTGAAGACGCCCCGGCGCTGTGACGTGGAGAACTTGCCACCGTAGTAGTTCAGCCAGTTGAACGCCTTGATGACGTCGACCTTCTTCCACGGGGCGCGGGTGCCCAGCTGGGTGGCCGGGAACATCACGCTGTGGAAGGGGACGTTGTCCTTGCCCATGAACTGGGTGTAGCGGACGTCCTTGTCCGACTCCCACCACCACGAGCGCCAGTCCCGGTTCTCCGGGTCCTGGTCGGCCCACTCCTTGGTCGCGCCGATGTACTCGATCGGGGCGTCGAACCACACGTAGAAGACCTTGCCCTCGGCCGCCAGGTCCGGCCAGGTGTCCGCCGGGACCGGGACGCCCCAGTCCAGGTCGCGGGTGATCGCGCGGTCGTGCAGCCCCTCGGTGAGCCACTTGCGGGCGATGGAGGAGGCGAGGACCGGCCAGTTGTCGGCGCGCTCGTCGACCCAGGCCTCGACCTCGCCGGCGAGCGCCGACTGCAGGAGGAAGAGGTGCTTGGTCTCACGGATCTCCAGGTCGCTGCTGCCGCTGATCGCGGAGCGGGCGTCGATGAGGTCGGTGGGGTCCAGGACGCGGGTGCAGTTCTCGCACTGGTCGCCGCGGGCCTTGTCGTAGCCGCAGTGCGGGCAGGTGCCGACGATGTAGCGGTCCGGGAGGAAGCGGCCGTCGGTGTTGGAGTACACCTGGCGGATCGCGCGCTCCTCGATGAACCCGTTGGCCTTCAGCTCGCGGGCGATCTCCTGCGTGATCTCGTGGTTCTGCGGGGAGGAGCTGCGGCCGAAGTAGTCGAAGGCCAGGTCGAAGCCGTCGTAGATCGCCTTCTGGGCGTCGTGCGCCTGGGCGCAGAACTCGTCCACCGCGATGCCCTGCTCCTTCGCGGCCAGCTCCGCAGGGGTGCCGTGCTCGTCGGTGGCGCAGATGTAGAGGACGTCGTGGCCGCGCTGGCGCAGATAGCGGGCGTAGACGTCCGCCGGGAGCATGGACCCCACCATGTTGCCCAGGTGCTTGATCCCGTTGATGTACGGAAGGGCGCTGGTGATGAGGTGTCGAGCCATCGCGGGCTGCTCCCAAGTCGCTACGTGGGGTGACCGGCGCCGGATCCGGGCGCCTGTCATTCGTTCTTCGAACCTTGAAATCGTAGCCGACAGGGGTGGGCCGCCCGCTTCCCGTTCTGAGGGGTGGGAAGCGGGCGGCCTGCCCGGGGTGGGGTGTGGGGTGCGGGGCGAGGGCCTACGGGCGCCAGGAGGCGAGGATGCCCTCGTACAGCTCCTTGTCGGTCAGCTCGCGGGGGGTCTCGCCGGCGAGGAAGTACGTCGTGTTGCCCGTCTTGAGCCTGCGGAGGTAGTCGAACGCCTTGTTCTCCGGGTCGCCGAACGCGACGAAGGAGAAGTGGACGGACGGGTGGCTCTTCGCGGCGTCCGTGAGGGACTGGGTGGCGGGGGTCTTGGCGTCCGGGGCGCCGTCGGTCTGGAACACCACCAGGGCCGGGGCGGCGGGGTCGGGCGTCTTCTCGTGGAGGGCGATCACCTCGGCCACGGCGGCGTGGTAGCTGGTCCGGCCCATCCTGCCGAGGCCGGCGTGCAGGGTGTCGATCTTGTTCTCGTGGTCGGAGAGGGTCAGCTCACCGGTGCCGTCCAGTTCCGTGGAGAAGAAGACGACGTTCACCGTGGCGTCCGGGTCGAGGTGGGCGGCGAGAGCGAGGGTCTGCTCGGCGAGGGCCTGCGCGGAGCCGTCCTTGTAGTACGGGCGCATGGAGGCGGAGCGGTCGAGGACGAGGTAGATCTTGGCGCGGGCGCCGGTGAGGGCGTGTTTCTTCAGTGCGGCGGCGGCCGCCTTGTGGGCCGTGGCCAGGCCCGGGGCCCGGGAGCGGAGGCGGGCGGGGGTGAGTACGGGGGTGGCGTCGGCGGGGTTCGGGGCCTCGGCTTCGCCTTCGGGATTCCCACCCGCACCACCTGTGCGGGACGCGTGGTCGGGTGCGGGCGGCCCCTGTGGGGCGGTATCGCCGTCGGCGGCTGCCGGTTCGGCGGCCGGTTGGGTCGCGGGTTCGGCGGCAGGCTCGGTGGCCTCCTGCTGCGGGTCCGGGTCCGGGTCCGGCTGGGGCTGGGGCTTGGGCTGCGGGTCGGGGTCCGGGTCCGGGTCCGGCTGGGGCTTGGGCTGCGGGTCCGGGTCCGGCTGGAGCTTGGGCTGCGGCTGCGGGTCCGGCGCGGGGGCGGGGGCTGACTGAGGCTCCTGTCCCTGCTCCCGCTCCTGCTCCTGCTCCTGCTCCTGATCGCGCTCCCGCTTCTGCTCCGGGGTCTGCTCGGGGGTCTGGGCCGTCGCGGCGGAGGAAGGGGCCGCCGTCGGCTCCGGGGCCGGTGCCGGCTCCGGCTCCGGGGACGTGTCCGGGGGCGTCTCACGGGTCTGCCGCGGCTTCGGGGCGTCCGGGCCCGAGGACGGCTTCGGGACCGTGACATCGACCCTGTCGAAAGCGGCCGAGACCAGGTCGTGCTCATCCCTCGACGGGCGCGGCTCCGGGACCTGGGCGGCGGGGGACGGCTCCGGCGCCGCGGGCTGGGACGGAACCCTCGGGGGTGTGGCCGGTGCCGGGTCGGCGGCCGGTGCCGGGGCCGCCGGCTCCTGGTCCGCGGCCCGTTCCTGCGAGGGTGCCGTCTCCTGCGTGGCCTCCTCGGCCTGGGCGGCCCGTGCTTTGCGGGACCGTCCGAACGCGTTCCGCAGGAGAGTGAGAATGCCCATGTGCGCAACCCTTCGCGTGAGTTGTAGCCCGTCAATCCCTGGCCAGGACGGACACGTAAGGTTAGCGGCCCCGGCGGGTGATCCTGGGCACGGTCTGGCACATCCGTACCGCCCACGTCAAGGGGAGTATCCGCCCTGCCTGGGAGGACACGCCGGTTGGGTGGTCAACTTGCCTGCGGTTGTGCGTGGTTCACTTTCTGTTCATTCAGGCGCCCGACCGCCGCACATATGTGCCCCTACGGTCGCGCTGTCACCATGGGCACCCAAGGGGAGAGAACAGTGCGCAAGCTGCTGCCGTTGATCGGAACGCCGTCCGAATCGCACCCTGGCGGCCGGTCCGCCATGACGTGCCGGTTCCGGTGTGGGGACGCCTGCTTCCACGAGGTGCCCAACACCAGCACCAACGAATACGTCGGTGACGTCATCGCCGGCGCCCTCAGCCGCCGCTCGATGATGCGCGCCGCCGCAGTGGTCACCGTCGCCGCGGCCGGTGCCGGGGCGGTCACGGTCGCGGGCGCCTCCGAGGCGCAGGCGGCCCCCGCGGCCGGACGCGACCACGGACACGACTGGTGGGGGCCCAAACGGGACGGGGCCCGCGGGCTGCGGTTCACGCCCGTGGCGCCCAACACCGAGGACGCCGTCGTCGTCCCGGAGGGCTACCGCCAGGACGTCGTGATCCGCTGGGGCGAGCCCATCCTGCGCGGCGCCCCCGAGTTCGACCCGGAGAACCAGACCGCAGAGGCCCAGGCCGGCCAGTTCGGCTACAACGTCGACTTCCTCGCGCTGCTGCCGCTGCGCGGGGAGCGGGGCCGGCAGCTTCTCGTCGCCAACCACGAGTACACCGACGAGATGCTGATGTTCCGCGACTACGACTCCGACAACCCCACCCGGGAGCAGGTCGAGATCGCCTGGGCCGCGCACGGGCTGGGCGCCGTGGTGGTGGAGGAGGACCGCCGCAGCGGCCGGCTGACGCCGGTGCGCCGCCACCGCCTCAACCGGCGCGTCACGGCCACCACCGAGTTCCGGCTCACCGGCCCCGCTGCCGGCTCCGACCTGGTCAGGACCTCCGCCGACCGCAGCGGCCGAAAGGTCCTCGGCACGCTGAACAACTGCTCCGGCGGCACCACCCCGTGGGGCACCACGCTGCACGGCGAGGAGAACTTCAACCAGTACTTCGCCAACGGCTCCAGCGCCACCGACAAGCGCTACGGCATCGGCACCGGTGCCACCGGGCGCAAGTGGGAGCGTTTCGACAAGCGCTTCGACGTCGCCCAGGAGCCCAACGAGGTGCACCGCTTCGGGTACGTCGTCGAGCTCGACCCGTACGACCCGGACTCCACCCCGCGCAAGCACACCCTGCTCGGCCGCTTCAAGCACGAGGCCGCGACCGTGCGGATGACCTGGGACGGCCGCCCGGTCGTCTACTCGGGTGACGACGAGCGGTTCGACTACTTCTACAAGTTCGTCGGCAGCAAGCGGATGCGGCACGGCAGCTCCCGCTGGGCCCGCGAGCACAACCTGTCGCTGCTGGACGAGGGCACCCTGTACGTCGCCAGGCTCTCCGGGGACTCCCCGTCGTTCGAGATCGACGGCACCGGCAAGCTGCCCAGCGACGGCGAGTTCGACGGCAGTGGCGAGTGGGTCCCGCTGGTCACCGCCACCGAGGACGGCGCCGTCTCCCACGTGGAGGGCATGACGGCCGAGGAGGTGTGCGTCTTCACCCGGCTCGCCGGTGACAAGGTCGGCGCCACCAAGATGGACCGCCCCGAGGACATCGAGCCCTCGCCGAAGACCGGCAAGGTGTACGTCGCCCTCACCAACAACTCCAACCGCGGCAGGTCCGGCTACGCGGGCCCCGACGAGGCCAACCCGCGCAACAGCAACAAGCACGGTCACATCCTGGAGCTGACCGAGCGCTGGAACCGGGCGGACGCCACGCGGTTCGCCTGGTCGCTGTTCCTGGTCGCCGGCGACCCGGAGGACCCGGCCACCTACTTCGCGGGCTTCCCGAAGGACCGGGTCAGCCCGATCTCCTGCCCGGACAACGTGGCCTTCGACGACCACGGCAACCTCTGGATCTCCACCGACGGCAACGCGCTCGGCAGCCACGACGGCCTGTTCGGCGTGGCCACGCGCGGCCCCCGGCGCGGTGAGCTGAAGCAGTTTCTGACCGTGCCGAACGGCGCCGAGACCTGCGGCCCGATCATCCAGGACCGGCGGGTGCTGGTCGCCGTGCAGCACCCGGGCGAGGTCGACGGCGCCTCGGTGGAGAACCCGGCCAGCGCCTGGCCCGACGGGCCCGGCAAGATCGTGCGCCCGGCGGTCGTGGTGGTCTGGCGCGAGGACTGCCGCCACATCGGCGTCTGAGCCGGGGGTACGACGCCTCCGTACGGGCGCGGCCTGCCGCTCAGTCGCGCCCGTACAGCGTCAGGTCGACGACGACGGCCCGGTGGTCGGTGTCGGCGAGGTCGAGGAATCGGACGTCGCGCGCCGAGAACTCCTCCGACACCAACACATGGTCGATCTGTGCGCCGAACGCCGGTGCCGTCCGGGACGGCCAGGTGGGTGTCCGGTCGGCGCCGGCCAGCCGGGCCGCGTCGCGCAGGCCGGTGTCCAGGATGCGCCGGAAGGCGGCGTGGTCCTGGGAGGCGTTGAAGTCGCCGGCGAGGAGGAGGGGCGTGCCGGTCCCGCGGTTCCCGGCCGCGGCGTCGCGCAGCGCGGCCAGCTCCGAGCGCCACAGGCCGAGCTGGTCGGGCAGGGGTGGCATGGGGTGCGCGAGCTGGAGGCGGACGGGGCTGCCGTCCACGTCGGCGACGGCGCCGGGCATGCCCATGGTGCCGGGGACACCGGCGGTGCCCTCGAGCGGGAAGCGGCTGAGGATGACGGAGCCCTCGGAGCCGCCGCCCTCGACGGCCCGCCGGTGGGGGTAGTCCTCCGCGAGATCGCGGCGGAGCGCCGCATCGCAGGTGTACTCGCACTCCTGAACGAAGACGAGGTCGGGTCTCTCGCGGCGGACCGCGTCGGTCAGGGCGCCGGTGCCCTGACCGAACTCGACGTTGGAGGTCAGCACCCGCAGCTCGGCCACGGGACGTCCGACCGGGTCGCCGGTTCTGCCGTACGGCTCGATGAACCAGGCGAGCAGTCCGAGCAGGGCGACTCCCCAGACCGCGCCCGTCCACCAGCGGGCCGCGAGTGTCAGCAGCAGCCCGGCGCCGGTGGGGGCCAGCAGCCACGGCAGGAAGGCGAGCAGCTGGGGGACCGGGGTGACCCCGTCGCTGTCGGCGATCCGGAAGCCGACGACCACGCTCACCCCGGCGAACAGCAGCGCGGCGCACCAAGCGGCGAACCTGCGCCCGCCCCGGCGGCGCCCGGGCGCCTCACCCGGGGCCGGCCATGCGCCCGCCGTGGTGTCCGTGTCCAAGTCCCGGCCCCTTCGCTCGCAGATACCGACTGCCGCCCCGACCCCCCTGAGGGACGGCCGGTACGCCCGAAAGGTTCCAGCGACCGGCCGCTACCGGCGCCCCGGCGGGGCCGGCCGCGCGGGTGTGCCGGGGACGGGTCCGCGCGGGCTTCCCGCGGACTTGCCGGTGCGGGCTCCGGCGGGCGGTCGGCCGTGGGATCAGATGCGCGGTCGGCGGCGGCGCCGTACCGGGCCGGTGCGGGACGTGAGCCAGGAGGCCAGGGCCACGGTCAGCCCGAGGGCGACCAGCAGCCACGCGGCGGTGCGCAGGGTGGCCGTGAGGGCGTCGTAGACCGCGCCGGCGGCCGGGGCGTGCACCGTGCCCGGCACCTCGGCGAGGGTGAACCGGCGCCCGATCACCACGGCGACGGCGAGCAGCGCGCCGCCCAGCGCGGTGCCGAGCCCGGCGGCGGTGAGCGCGCGCCGCCTCCGGGCGGCCAGGGCGATGCCCGCGAGGGCGAAGACGACGGCCGCCAGCGGCAGCCAGAGCGCGGCGAGGTCCAGCACGCGGTACCCCTTCCTCAGCCGGTCCGTCTCCGCGGCCGGCAGCACCGTCACCGCGGTGTGCCGCACCGGGATGCGCCGGGCGAACGGCACCTGGTCACGGGTGAGCCGGTGTTTGACCCGGGCGGTGACGGGGGCCAGGTCGACGGTGACGGGGCGGCCGGTCGCACGGTCGTCCCGCAGGGCGCGCAGCACGGCGCCGTGCACCGTGCGGTTCGCCGCGTCCCAGCCGGTGCGGAAGGCCTCGGTCGCCGTGAACGACCGCGCCGCGTCCTGCAGGAACGGGCGGACGCTGCTGTGCATCGGCCCCGGCGCCAGCTGGTCGGCGACCCCGTTGCCCACGGTGTCCGCGACGGCGTCCCGCACATCCGGGTCGGCGGCGAGCGGCGCCATCGCGGAGACGTACCGGCCGGTGTCGCCCAGTCCGTGCACCGCCCACACCGCGAGCGTGCCGCACGGCGCCAGCAGACAGGCGAGGGCGACGAGGGCGGCCGACAGGGTGTTGCGCAGACGGTGGGACACGCCTCAAGGCAACCCCCGGCCCGGCGCGCCCCGCGAGCGCGGCGACTGCATCCGGGGGTGTCGGAGCACCGGACGGGGCAACGGCGGCGGGCGCCCTCCGCGGGGCCGGGGTTCCCTTCTTCCCGGCGGGCTGCCGGGCGCGGTGGTGCGTGCGCCGGGGCCGCGCGTCGGACGGCTGTCCGGGGCCCTACCGGAGCCCGGACGGGTCGATCGGCCCGACGGATGGTCACCGGGAGGCCGAGCCGGGGCCGCTGCCGGGTGGGGCAGCCGTGGCGGGCGGAGTCATCGGGAGAGCGAGCCTGCGCCGTCGCGGGGCGCGCGCCGGGTCGGTGCCCGCCGGGCTGGGCGCGCCGCCGAGCCCGGGGTCGTACGCGGGCCGGGTCGTTCCCTGGTGGGCCAGGCGGCTGCCGTGCTGCGTGGGTCGAGGGGCGGCGGACGGACGGCTACCAGGGGGCGGGCGGTCCGGGTGGCCGGCCTCCTGGTAGCGGGCCGGCGGTCCGGGTGGCCGGCCGGTCCGGTCGGGTGGGGTGCCGGGCGGCCCGGCCGGAGGCAGCAGAGGCTCAGCCGGTGCGGTGGCCCGCCGCGTCCTCGTGTGTGTAGTAGCGGTAGAACAGCGCAGCGAAGAAGGCCGCCGCGACCAGCAGTGACAGCCCCGTCGACAGCAGGACGCTGCTGCCGGTCTGGCTGTACAGGAAGCCGAAGGCACAGCCGGCGAACGCCGCCCACAGCACCGCGTGCAGCTCCCGCCGCAGCCGCGAGGCCACCTCCCGGACGACCACGTACGCCACCGCGAACGCGAGCGCGGTCAGAAAGCCGAAGAGCAGGTTCCACCCGGTGATGGGCCCGCCGGCCCGCCGGTTGGATGCCGCCCAGTAGCCGTACACCAGCCCGAGGACCACCGGCAACGCCCACTTCGCGACCAGGTGGACGCCCGGTCCGAAGACGTCGGGTGTCCGCGGGCCCTGGCCCCGGCGGATCGCCGGGGCACGGCCGGACGCCGGTACCAGCTGAGCCATGGCAGCACTCCTCTCTCCTCGCCCCCTGCCCCTACCAGCGCACACCGGCGTGCGCCGACCGGCAAGTCAGGGTGCGGGTCCGGAGGGCTCGTGGTTCGCTGAGCTGGTGGTGAGGGGTCGCGACCGCGTACGGCCGAGCGTGGAACCGCGGCTGCTCGGCCGGATGGTCCACGCGCCCGGCGGAAACAGCCTCATGCCCCGGGAACGGCTGCTCAGCGTGCGCGGACACAGCGTCGCCTGGCTGCCGCCGCTGCTGGTGCTGGTCGCCATCGCGCTGATCGACGCCACCACCGGGGTGTTCGGGATGATCGCCTGGACCGTGCTGGTGCCCGGGATCGCCGCCGCCACCTGCGGGGTGCGGACCACGTCCCTGTTCGCGATCCTCTCGCTGGTCACCTACAGTCTCGCCACCACCGTCTGGCGGCACCGGGACGAGACCGGGCTGGCCGGCTTCGTCCTCGTCGCCGTGGGCGGGCTGCTCGCCACGCTGGCCTGTGTGGTCCGGGTGCGCGGCGAGCGCCGCATGCTGCACATGCGGGACATCGCCGACACCACCCGCAGCGTGGTGCTGCGCCCGCTTCCGTCCGGCTGGGGCGGGCTCGACCACGCTGCCGTCTACCTCTCCGCCGACACCGAGGCCCGGGTCGGCGGCGACTTCTACGACATCCAGCCGGGCCCGCACGGCACCCGCGTCCTCCTCGGCGATGTACAGGGCAAGGGGCTGGGCGCGGTCGAGGCGGCGGCGGCCCTGCTCGGCACGTTCCGCGAGGCCGGCTACCACGAGCCGGAGCTCGCGACGGTCGCCGAACGGCTGGAGGTGCGGATGCTGCGGCACCGCTCGCACACCGCCGCCCTCGGCCGCTCCGACGGCGACCGGTTCGCCACCGCCGTGCTCCTCGGGTTCCCGGAGGACGCGCCCGACTGCGTGGACGTCGTCGTCTTCGGCCACGAGGCACCGCTGGCGGCCGGACCGGGCCGGTTACGGCGGCTTGCGCCCACCGGCGGCCTCCCACTGGGCTTCGCCGCCCTCGGCTCCGGCCTGCCCCCGGTGTGCCGGATGGACCTCGCCCCCGACGAGACGCTGCTGCTGGTCACCGACGGGGTGACCGAGGCCCGCGACCGCGACGGGCGCTTCTACCCGTACGCCGACGAACTCGGCCGCGCCGTCGCCGCCGACCCGCGTCTGACCGGCCCGGACCGGCTGGTCGCCTTCGTCCGCGACGGCGCCCTGCGCCACTGCCGGGCACGGCTGACCGACGACACCACGATCTTCGCGGTCCGACGCCTGCGACGCTGACCGCCGAACCGCCACGCGGGTGGGTGGCCGCGTGGAACACCGGGCGGTGGCGTGTCCTCCGTAGGGGCGAGTCCGTCGGCACGGGCACCGCTTTGCAGCCGCAGCGGTTACGGTGCTGCCGTACGTGATCGACGGGGAGCGACCGGGAGCGACAGGGGTCGCCAGGGGGAGGGGACATGCCCGGAACCGTGCTGCTGCTCGCGGCCTCGCCCGTGGGCCGGGGCCGGCTCGTGGACGCCGCCTCCGTGCTTCCCGTACTCGCCGCCGTGCCGCCACCCGTGCTGTCCGGCACGGACACGGCCAACGTCGTCGAACTCGCCGACCCCCTGGAACCGCAGGCGGTGCTCACCCGGCTGCGGGCCGCCGCAGCCGCCCCCGGACCGCTGACCGTGTATGTCACCGGACAGCTCCACCTGGACCGCCGCCAGCGCCTGCCGCACCTGGCGCTGGCCCGCACCACCCCGGCGACCGTCCGCTACACCGCCCTGCCCTGGCAGTGGATCCGTGAGGAGCTGCGGTTGCGCCCGGCGGGTGCGACGACCCTGCTGCTGGATCTGCACGCGGACCGGGAGACCTGGGAGTGGCTGCGGGCGCACCCGTTCGACTCGGGCCGCAACAACGCCGTTTACGGGCGCATCGCGCCGCCGCCCGTGCGGCGCACGGTGGCGGTCCCGACGTACATGCGCGGTGTCGCGACGATTCTGCGCAGCGGCCACCGCCCGCCGACGGACCGGCTGCACCAGCAGGCGCTGGCCCGTGCCGGGGCCGAGAGCGGCGGCGGTGCGGGTGCGGCCGGTGCCCCGGGCGCCGGTACGGAGCTGGTGTTGGCGGCGCCGGGACCGGTGCCCGGCGATCCGCACGCCGCCATCGCCGCCGCCGTCCAGGCCGGCCGGCACGACGACGCCGACGCGCTCGCCGCCCGGCACGAGCAGGCCGCCGGGCGGATGCACGGGCCGGCGTCCGAGGACGCGCTGCACTGGACGGAGGTCCGGGCCGACCTGGCGATGTTCGCCGGGGACCCGGTGCGCAGCTGCCGCACCTGGCTGACGGTGGCCGAGGCCCGGCTGGGCGCCGGCCAGGCCCCGGACGCGCCCGCCGTAGAGGCCGCCGTGGACCGGGCCCACCACCAGTGGGGCCGCGTCGGCGATCCGTCCCGGGCCCGCGAACTGGGGATCCTGCTCGCCCGGGTGCGCGGCCGGGTGCCCGGCCGGCGCGAGGGCGCGCTGGACCACGTACGGCGGGAACTGGAGCGGCTCCGGGCGCAGCAGGCCCCGGTCTGACCGCGTCCCCGGCAGGGCGGGCGCGCTGCCGTGCGGGCCCCGTGCATGCCCCGTGTGTGCCCCGTGCGCAATCGGCGCAGGAACCCTCCCCTCCGTCCGACAGCACTGCCATGATGGTGAGTTATGGCTGAGGGGGACGGAGTGGCCGTGCGGGGTGTCCGGGTGCGACTGGACAGCACTGCCACCGAGAGTGACATCGGGGCTCTGCGGAAGTGGCTGGAGCGGGAGCAGCCGCTCGACGAGCTGGTCCGCGCGGGCAGACTGCACATCCACGAACGGCCCGCCTCCGATCCGGCGCCCGGGGCGCCGATGGGTGTCGGCATGGAGATCGTGGTGGCAGTGGTCCAGGGCGCCACGGGCGTACTGCTGCACGAGCTGGTGCAGACGGTCAGAAGCGCCGTGCAGGCCTGGCGGGCCAACCGCCGGGGGGTGGAGGACGGTGAGCCGCCCACGGGCCGTGTCGATCCGGTGGACCCCGACGACAGGTAGACCCGTGGCCGTCTTCGACGCGCGTGGCAAGCCGAACCGTGCGCTGCTCGTCGGGGTGTCCGAGTACGACCTCACCCGGCCCCCGCACGGAGTTCCCGGGGATCTCCCGGCGGTCAGGCACAATCTGAATCTGCTTCAGGAGGCACTGCGCCGCGGCCGGGTGTTCGATGAGCGGGAGATCACCGTGTCCCGGTCGCCGGACCAGGTCGCCTTCGGCCGGGAGCTGCGCACCGCCGCCGAGGAGGCACAGGGCGTCCTGCTGCTGTACTTCGCCGGGCACGGGGCGATTCCCAGCGCGGGCGACGAGCTGTTCCTGCAGCTGCGCAACGCCAGCGTGGTGGCGGGCGGGCATGCGGTCTTCCCCGGCGGCGAGCCGTTCACCACGGTGCTGACGGTGCTGGCCGCCAGCCGCGCCGAGCGCATCGTCGTCGTCCTCGACTGCTGCTTCGCGGGCAACGCGGCCTGGCTCTGGGAGCTGTTCCGCGACAAGCGGCATGTGCTGCTGCTGATGAGCGTCCAGGCCAACCACCGCATCGATGCCGGTGATGCGCACACACCGACGCCGTTCACCGCGGAACTGGGCCGGCTGCTGGAGGGGCGCGGCGACGGTGCGCCGCGGGTGACGTTCCGGGACCTCGCCGACGGGCTGCGGGAGCGGATGACCGCGGACGGGCTCCGGACCCTGCGCGACGCGCCGTGGGAGCCGCAGAGCCGCGCCGAGCCGGGGGAGGACGTGCTGCTCGCGGTGCGGGCCGGAGGGGCCGGAGGGGCCGGAGAGGGCGTCGGCGGGACGGGGGGTGCAGGCACGACCGGGGGTGGTGCGTCCGGTGGGCCCGATCCAGTCGGCGGGGGACGGCCCACGGTGCCGTCCCCGGCCGACTTCGTCGAACCGACGCTTCCGGGTGCAACGCCTTCGGGTCCGACATCCCCGGGTCTGACGCCTCCGGGGCCGACGCTTCCGGGTCCGACGCCCGCCGATCCGGACCCACCCCCGCGCCGCTCCCTCCGGGCCGCCGCGCTGCGCAGGTTTCTCGCGGCGCCTGCCGGGGCCTTGGCAGTCTGTTCTCGCCGCGCCCGCGCCGTGGTGGGCCCCCGGCGTCGGGCCGCCGGGCGCTCCGCCCGCCGCCCGCCGTCGCCGGCCGGCCTGCTGCTGATCGGCGCCGCCGTACTGATCGCCCTCGCCATCGGCGCGTACGGCGTCTTCATCGCCCTGGTCGACGGCGATTCCGCCTGCGCCCCGCCGCTGGAGCTGCGCGTGCTCACCGACCCCGATCTGGAGCCGACCGTGCGCGCCGCCGCCGACGCCTACCTCACCTCCGAGGAGAACACCCGCGACGACTGCCGCCGCAGCGGTGTCACCGTCTACAGCGCGGGCACCGCCGACGCGGTCACCGCCCTGCGCCGGCAGACCGGCGCCTGGCAGGAGCCGCCCGACGACGACACCAACCCGCAGCGCGACGTCGGCCCGCAGCCCGACGTCTGGATCCCGGGCTCCCGCGCCGACGTCGCCCGGGTAGCCGCCGGTCAGGACACCGATGCCGTCGCCGTGCTGGAACCCGCCGACGGGCCGCTGGCCTACTCGCCGGTGGTGCTCGCCGTACCGCAGAACCTGGCCGCCGAGGCCCTGGACGACCGGGTCGGCCCCTCCCTCGACCGGATGCTGGACACGTTGCGGGCCCGGCACGCGGACGCGGAAGTGCGGCGGCCGGACCCGGAGTTCACGGTCACCGGCCTGCTCGCCACGGTCGGGCTGTACGCGAGCGGAGCGGACGCCGAGGAGGCCGGCTCCGGCTCCGGCGCCGGGACCGTCGACCACGCCGGTGCCGAGCGCCGTCTCGACCAGAGCGGGCCGCCCTCCCCGACCGCAGCAGACCTGCTGTGCACGCTGCCCGACGACGACGCCGTCGACAACCGCACCGCCGCGCTGGTACCGGAGTTCCTGATGAAGAGCGGCGTCGGCTGCGACAGCGCCCGGCGTGCCCCGCGGCTCGCCCAGTACCCCGGCGACGTACCCGGCCTGGAACCCGTCTTCGTCCGGGTCCGCTGGGCGGGCGCCGACCGCGACGCCGCCGAACGGGACCGGGCCGCCGAGGACTTCCGTGAGTGGCTGGCCGGTGCGGGCGGCCGGGCGGCGTTCGCCCGGGACGGCTTCCGCGCGGCGACCGACAGCCGGGCCCTGCTGGACACCGAGAACGTCGCCGACGGGGTGCTGCAGGCTCCGTCGCCGCTCACCGAGCCGGCCGGACGGGATGCGATGGAGGCGGCGCTCACCGGCTACCGGGGCGCCCACGGGCCCGGCCGGGTGCTGTTCCTGCTGGACAGCTCCGGCTCGATGGGCGACCTGTGGGAGGGGCCGAGCGGTGGTCCCGGGCTGCTGAGACAGTCACTGGGCGGGCTGGGCGAGGAGGACGAGTACGGGGTGTGGTCGGTGTACGGCACGGGGGAGCGCACCCACGCCCCGCTGCTCGAATTCGGCCGGCACAGCCGGGCCGACGCCGAGCGGATCATCGCGGACCACGCCCGGGTCCGGGACGCGGAGGCCGATCCGCGGGACGCGCTGCTCGCCGCGCTCGACGACATGGAGGGGCGCGGCGCCGACGACACGCGCCCCGACCTGATCGTGTTCGTCACCGACGACGAGGATGCGGGACGGCTCGACGGCGCGGGCCTCGACACGGTGCTCGACCGGGCCCGCGCGGCCCGGGTGCCGGTGACGATGGTGTCGCTGACCGGCGGCGGCTGCGACGCGGGCCGCCCGGACGCCCGGATCTCGGCGGCGAGCGGGGGCCGCTGTCTGGACGCCGACGACGACCTCGGCGCCGCACTCCACGACGAGGTGGCCCGCACCGGAACGGGGGAGGACTGATGCCGGCGCCCGCACCGCACCACCGCCCGGACCCGAGGATCCACTCGACACCCCGCCACCGCCGGGTTCCGCGGCTGCTCCGGGGCCCGCGCCGCCTGCGCGGGCTGCGGCTGGGCCCGGTGTCCCGCCTGTGGCCGCCGGTGGGGCCGTGGACGGCACTGCGCCGGGGCGCGGTGCCACCGGCGGGCCGGCGGCGTCCGGGGCTTCTGCTGCTGGTCCTCGGGCTGGTGCTGAGCCTGTTGGTCGCCTGCACGGGCGGGCAGGCGGGCGGCGGACCGGCGGGCGGCGGGGAGGGGGCCGCCCCGGCCGGGACCGCCGGTGATGTCCCCGGGGACATCGTGGTCGCCAGCGGGCGGGACGTCACCGGCAAGAACGGCATCCGCCAGCGGCTCATCGACGCCTGGAACCGCGAGCAGGAGGGCACCGGCTACCGGGCCCGCCTGGTCGAACTCCCGGGCAGCGCCGACGAGCAGCGCAGCCAGCTGCTCGGCGCGCTGCAGTCCGGCAGCTCCGCCTACGACGTGGTCAACCTGGACGTGACCTGGGTGCCGGAGTTCGCCGCCGCCGGCCTGGTCCGGCCGCTGCCCCCGGAACTGGTCGAGGACGACGACGTCATCGACTCGGTGGCCAGCACGGCATGGTGGGAGGACGCGGTGTACGCGGTGCCGTTCAACAGCGACGTCGGCCTGCTCTACTACCGGCGCGACCACCTGCGTCAGGCCGGTGTGCAGCGCCCGGACCTGACGGCCGCCCTCGACTGGGGGCAGCTGCGCGACCTGATCAACACCGTCGACGACCACACCCCGGGACCCTCCGGCCGCGAGAGGGGCTGGACCACGCAGCTCGCTGCCTACGAGGGCCGCACGGTCAACGCAGTGGAGGCGTTCGCGTCGACCGCGGACGACTTCACGCTCACCGACGAGCGGGGCCGCTACGCCGCCGGCGTCGAGGAGCTGGCCCGGGGCATCGCCGAGCTGCGCCGCCGCACGGAGGTGTCGTACACCCTCGGCGACGCCGTCGGCTCCGACGAGGCGGCCTCCCTCGGGGACTTCGCCGACGGACGCACCACGTTCCTGCGGCACTGGCCGTACGTGTACCGCACGCTGTACCAGTCGTTCGGCGCCGGGCAGCTCGGTGTGACCGCGCTGCCCGGACGGGCGGTGCTCGGCGGCCAGAACCTGGCGGTCACCGCGGACTCCCGGCGGAGCGCGAAGGCGGTCGAACTGATCGGGTACCTCACCGGCCGGCAGAGCGAACGCTGTCTGCTGGACGCCGGCTTCGCGGCGACGCGCGCCTCGGCGTACACCGACGACGGTCTGACCTGCCCGGTGCCCGGGCCGTCGCCGCTGGCCGCGCCGACCGGTGAGCGCCCCGACCGCATGCCCCGGGACGCGGCGGGCCGCCCGGCGTACGCCCGCCCGGTCCTGCTGTCCGCCCTCAAGGAGGCGGTCCACCGGCCGCGCACCCCGCTGTACGGGGCGTTCACCCAGACGTTCACCACCGTGCTCGGCGCGCTCTTCGCGGACCAGCCGCCCGACGACGCGACACTGGCCCGGGACCTGGACGCGGCCCTGCGCAAGGCCCTGCCGGACTGACCCGGCCGTCAACCGCCGGCCCTCAGCCCCCGGCCCTCAGTCCAGGGTTCGGGCGCCTGCCGTCAACCGCGGCCGTCAGCGCGCCGCCGTCGGCCGTCAGCCGGAGCCGGCTCCGCTTCCGGAGCAGGGGCCGGAGCCGCGGGAGATACTGCCGCCGAGGTCACCGTCGGGCTCTGCGGGCCCGGCGGTGTGCTGGGCCGGTGGGGCCGGCGTAGCGCGGGCCGGGCCCGCGTTCGCGGCCAGCATCAGGGCGGCCACGGCGGCGACGGCGGCGGCGCACGCTCTGGCGTAGCGCTCCGCGGTGCGTGTCCGTTCCAGCACGGCGACCTCGCAACAGCGACAACAGCGATGTGTTAAGCACGTTTAATGCGCCGTTTAACCTAGGGGCGCGGCCAGCGAACGGCAAGAGCGGCAGGGGAGTCGACCGTGCGGGAACGTGACGATCCGGTGGCGATCGGACGCAGAGTGCAGCGGCTGCGGGTCGACCGCGGGCTGACCCAGCGGCAGCTCGCGGAGCCCGCCTACACCCCCGCCTATGTCTCCACCCTGGAGGCGGGCCGGGTGCGCCCGTCGGAGGAGGCGCTGCGGCACATCGCCGGGCGGCTCGGGGTGGCGTACGAGGAACTGCTCACCGGGCGCCCCGCCCGCCTCGCCACCGATCTGCGCCTCAGGCTCACCGAGGCGCGGCGCACCCTCGCTACCGGCGGCGCCGGGCAGGCCGCGGAGCAGTACGGCGCGCTGCTCGCCGAGGCCGAGACGCACGATCTCGCCGATCTGCGCGCCGAGGCGCTGCTCGGGCTCGGGGAGTGCGCGCTGGAGAGCGGCGAACTGGAGGAGGGGCGGCGGTACTTCGAGCGGTCGGAGGCCTGTCTCGCCCGGTCCGACGCCCCGCTGCCGGCCCGGGTCCCCGCCCTGCGCGGCCGGGCCGTCGCCCACTATCTCGCCGGTGAACTCCGGTACGCCGTCTACCTGCTGGAATCCACCCTCGACGAGCTGAACCGCGGGGGCCTGCACGACCCCGACGCGCTGCTGCTGCTGTACGCCAGCGCCATCGGCCCGTACATGGACATGGGCGCTCACGCCCGGGCCGCGCAGGCCGCCGAGCTCGCCCTCGCGCTGGCCCCCGGCGTCGCCGACCCGGCGCTGGTGGCCCGTATGCACCGCTCGGTCGCCCGCACCCTGCTCGCCGAGGGGCGGCTCACCGAGGCGGACGCCTCGCTGGCCAAGGCGGCCGAGCTCTACCGCTCGCTCCAGCTCCGTACCGAGCTGGCCAACTGCCACTGGATGCGCGGCTACGTCCATGCCCAGAACGGCGAGCTGGAGCGTGCCGAGGGCGAGCTGCGCGAGGCGCTCGCCATGCTGTCGGCCAGCCGTGCCGCCCTCTACCGCAGCCAGGCCGCCGTCGAACTCGCCGACGTCCTGCACCGGCGCGGCAGCTCGCGGGAGGCCGCCGCGCTGCTGCACGAGGTGCTGGACGACCTCTCCCCCGAGCGGGGCGCCGTGCACGCGGCCGCCGCGCACCGGCTGCTCGGCATCATCGCGGAGGACGCGCAGGACACCGACGCCGCCGAGGAGCACTACGTCCGTGCGCTGAGTCTGCTGGAACGGGCGGGCGCGGCCGGCGACCTCGCCGACCTGTGCCGGCTGCTGGGTGATCTGCTGCGCCGCACCGGCCGGGTGGAGGCGGCCATGGACGCCTACCGGACCGGCCTCGGCCACCGCACCGCCCCCGGCACCACCACCCTCGGCCCGGCCCCGGCCCAGCCGCCGCTGTAGCACGGCGCGCCTTCGTTTCGCGCGGACGGCGCGGGGTAGTCGGGGCCCGTCTCCGGACCGATATCCGGACCGATCTCCAGACCGACCTCCGGGCCGGCGACGTTGCAGACGCCTCGAGCGAAGGAGGCGATGGGCGTGCGGCCCAGCGACGGATGCCCCGGCGGGACCGGCGCACCGGGCGGCGACCGGGCGCCGCGGTCCGTCAGCGCCGCCGACGTGATCGCCGATGAAGTGCGGGGGGTCCGGCCCGCCGAGGTGCCCGGCCGGCTGTGCGGGACCGTGGTGCGGCTGCTACCCGTGACCGGCGCGAGCGTGTCGCTGCGCGGTGAGGGCCTGCCCGTGCGGCTGTGCGCCAGCGGGGAGCGGGCCGCGTGGCTGGCGGAGCTCCAGGCGACGCTGGGTGAGGGCCCCGGTGAGCAGGCCGGCGCGACCGGCGTCGCCGTCCTGGCCGGCGATCTGGCGGCCGGCGCCGACCGCTGGCCCGTCTTCGCCCAGGAGGCGACGGGCGTCGGGATCCGGGCGGTGTACGCGCTGCCGCTCGGCAACGCCACGGCGTGCTTCGGCACCCTCGACCTGTACCGCGAGACGCCGGGGGTGCTCACCGGCGCCGAGTTGAGCACCGCGCGGCTGGTCGCCGCGGTCGTCATGACGGCCCTGACCGCCCTGCCGCGCGAGGACGCGTACGGGGAGCAGGAGGAGCACGAGGATCTCGGGGATCTCGGGGATCTCGGGGAGTACGAGGCCGGAGTCCTCCAGCGCCGCCGGCCGTCCGGGCTCGGCAGTGCCTACGACACCACCCACCAGGCCGTAGGCATGCTCATGGCCCAGCTCGGCGTCGACGCGGACGAGGCCCTGGCCCGGCTGCGCGCCCGTGCCTTCGCCTGCGGACGCACGGCGTACGAGGTGGCGCGGGATGTGGTCACCCACCGGGAGCGGTTCGACCGGGATCGCTGAGTGGTCTGTTGTGGTGCTCGTGGGGTGTGGTCGGCTGGTTGGGGCGTCGTCGTGGCTGGTCGGGCAGTTCCCGCGTCCGTGCCGGCGCGCGGGGTGGCGGTCGGCCCTCACCCGGCGCCTGTCGTTCACACCTGCACCCTTCCCTGTCGGTGCACCTCGGCCAGGCGCCGGGCGCCGGTCTCCACCGATGTCCGGGCGGTCTCGTCGGAGATCTCGCCGAGGCCACCGTGGGTGAGGCTGATCGCGTCGTCGCCCACGCGTACGGCGGCGAGGACCACGGTGAGCACGGTGTCCTCCCGCCCGGTCGCCGGGGCGCTCAGCGTCACCCGCAGCCCCTGGCGGGCGTCTCCGGCCTCCGGCAGGGGCAGACCGGTGACCCGGACCTCCTGGGCGTCGCCGGCGGCGGTCCGCGCCGGGAAGCTCCCGCACCGCTCCGGCAGCTCGCGCAGCCAGGCCAGGGTGCGGTCCACGTCGGCCGCACGGTGGGCGGTGATCCGGTAGTGCAGCTGGCTGGCCTCGCCGGTGTCGTCCAGCCCCACCGCGGCGCGGGGCGCCCGGTCGTTGCCGAAGACGTCCTCGGTGTAGAGGACATCCAGCAGCCGACGGCAGTCGGGATCCTCGGCGACGGCCTTCAGCCGCCCGTCCCGCCAGGTCGCGGCGCCTCGGGTGGGCTCCCAGGGTGCCCCCAGGTCGGCCTCGGTGATCAGCGCGGACCGGGCCTGCGCGGCGGTCAGCGTGGCCGCCGCGCTGGGCGTCGGCAGGGCGGCCGGGGACTGCGAGGTCGGCGTCGCCGCGGGCCCGGTCGGCCCGGTCGTCCCCGGGAGGCCGGAGCAGGCGGTCAGCGCCGTGAGCAGACCGGCCGCGGCGAGCACGGAGACGGGGCGGGGACGGACGCCCGTGGAGCGGTTCATCAGGGGGTGCCTCCTGGAGGCGGCCGGGACACTCACGCCTCCACGCCACCACCGCTCCCGCCGCCCGACCAGCGAGGAAGTCCGTCCGGGTGAGCGGGTCGGCAGCGCCGCCCGGGCCGGGTGAATCCGCGTAGGGTCACCGGCAGCGGCCCTCAGCGGGCCCTGGAAGGAGGATCCGCACCGTGCCGACCGCCGCCCCGCCCACCCCGGTGATCATCGACTGCGACACCGGTATCGACGACGCCCTCGCCCTGCTGCTCGCGGTCCGCCACCCGGCGCTCGACCTGCGCGCGGTCACCTGTGTCGCCGGGAACACCGACGTGGACGGCGTCGTCCGCAACACCCTGACCGTGCTGGAGCAGGCCGGCGCCCCCGAAGTGCCGGTCGCCCGGGGTGCCGAGCGCCCGCTGATCGAGTCGGTGCGCACCGCCCGGCACGTGCACGGCCACGACGGCATGGGCGACCTGGGCCTGCCCGCCCCGGCCCGGCGGCCGGCCGATGTGGACGCGGTGACGCTGCTGCGCCGGGAGATTCTCGCCTCCCCGCGCCCGGTCACCCTGATCCCGACCGCACCGCTGACGAACATCGCCCTGCTGCTGCGGTCCCACCCGGACGTGGTGCGCAACATCGAGCGGATCGTCTTCATGGGCGGCGCGGTGGCCACCGGCAACGCCAACCCGGTCGCCGAGTTCAACGTCTGGCACGACCCGGAGGCCGCGGCGATCCTGCTCACCGCGGGGGTGCCGATCACGATGTACGGCCTGGACGTGTTCCAGCGGGTGATCGTCCCGGGACCGGACGTGCGCCGGCTGCGGGAGAGCGGCGAGCCGGGTACCCGCCTGGCCGGCGAGCTGCTCGCGCACCGCGGCCCGGCCACGGACGAGAGCGACCCGGGCGGCGGCCTCGGTGACGCGGGCGCGGTCTGCGCGGTCGCCGACCCCGGGGGCCTGACCACCCACCGGCTGCCGGTGGAGGTGTCGCTGGCGCCCGGACCGGCCCGCGGGCAGACGATCGTCGACCGCCGGGCCCGCCCCGGCGAGTCCGAGCTCCACGGGGGCACCCGGGAACAGGCCCTGGTGGACGTCGCCCTCGACGTCGACGTGACGCGCTACGTGAAGCTCTATCTGGCGGCAGTGGAACGCTGACGGCGGCCTGACGGCGGGAGTTCAGTACCGCACCGCCCGTGCGACCTCCGCGCGTACTTCGCCCGCCAGGTCGAGGTTGCTGCGGGCGGTGGCGCGGGCGGATTCGCCGGCGGCGACGTCGTCGACGGTCACGACGGCCGTGTCGAGCAGATTGCCGTCCTGGTCGGTGAAGTCGACCTGCACGGCGAAGGACCTGGCCGAGTCGCTGGTGTTGCGGGCGGTGACCTCGACGGTGGTGCGCCCGTCGCCGTCCCGTTCCGGGTCGCCGAGCGTGATGTCCTGCCGCACGTCGACACCCTCGGTGATCTCCTCCAGCCACCGGCTGGCCTCCGCCGTCGCCGAGGCCACCACGTCGGCGCCCTCGGACGCCAGCGATGCCGCGGCCGAGGCGGCCCGGCTGGCCGCGCTCTCGGCGGCCGAGGGCGGCGGCTCGCTCTCCTCGTCGTCGCCACAGCCGGCCACAGCGGTCGTCAGGACCAGGACGAGAACGGCACCTGCCGCCCGGCGCGCACGGTGAGCGGCCATGTCGCCTCCAAGGTTCGGGGCCGGGCCCGGGACGGGACCCGATCCCTCCAGTGAAGGCCGCGCAATGCCGCCGCGCACGCCCACGGCCCCCCGACGGGGGACCGCCCCGCCGGTCGGTGCCGCCGTACGATGCGGTCATGGCGGTGGCGACGGTGCGCGAGTGGCGCGAGGACGAGGGGCGGGGCGTGCTCGACCGCCCCGAGACACCCGGTGGGTGCTGGGCGCACTTCTCCCACGTCGAGACGGACGGCTTCCGCGCTCTCGTGCCCGGCCGGCAGGTCGACCTCGTATGGGAGGCCCCCGGCTTCCGGCAGGACGGCTTCGACTACCGGGCGGTGCGGATCACGCCGCGTTCCTGAGGGGCCACCGGGCGCTCCCCGGCGTCACACGTGGCCCGGGCCGCCGCCGCCGAAGGAGCCGCTGGAGCCTGGCAGCCAGCGTCGTCGGACCTGGTCCTTGCCCTTGCGGGTGGACGCGGGGTGCAGTTCGTACGGCATCAGCCGTGTGCGTCCGTCGGGCGCCAGGGGGACCTCGTCCGGCTCCCGCATCTCGCGTTCCTCGTGGACGGGGCCGGTGTCGGGGAGTTTCGGCTGTTCGTCGGCGTTCGGGCGGGGTGACTCCCGGTCCATGACCCGCATGCCGACACGTACGGCCCAGACCAGCGCGCCGGCGATCACCAGCCCGCCGAGAAAAGCCGCGGTCATGTTGAGCGTGTGCTGCGACACGGCCAGCACTTCATACGTTGCCGTACTCATGCTCCGAGTATCGCCCCGTCGTCACTGGAATGCGATAAGAAGTCAGAGTTTGTCCGATTGGTGGTCGGGTACGAGCCGCTCCCGCTGCCGCTCCCGCTACGGCGCGCGCAGTGCGTCGACCGCGATCCGGGCCGCCGTGCCGATGACCGCGTCGGCCGCCGGGAGCGTGGCAGCCGGGTTGGCGGTGCGGGTGAAGACCGCCACCGCGTAGCGCCCTCCGTCGGGGTACTCGACGACGCCGACCTCGTTGCGCAGGGTCGGCAGGCTGCCGGTCTTGCCGGCCACGTGGACGTCGTCGAAGGGGAAACCGGAGGCCAGCCGGTGCGGCCAGACCTGCAGGCCCAGGATGCGGCGCATCGCCGCCCCGTACGGCGCCGGGCAGGCCTCGTCCCGCCAGACGGCGGCGAGCAGCCGTGTCATGTCCCGCGGTGTGCTGCGGTTGGTACGGGCCGGGTCCAGCGCCCGCAGCCGGGCGATGACGTGCGGGTCGGTGAGGGCGGCGGCGCCCCGGGGGCCGGCGTCCTCCCGGATGGTCGCCAGCATCTCGCCGAAGCCGTGCACGGCGTGGGTGCGGGTCAGCCCCAGGCGGGCCGTGGTGCGGTTGACGGCGTCCCGCCCGACCCGGCGCAGCAGCAGGTCGCCGGCGGTGTTGTCGCTGACGGACATCATCAGGAACGCGGCGTCCCGCAGCGACAGCCGGACCGGGTCGAGCATGGCGGACAGGCCGGTCGGTCCCGGGGTGCGCCCGGCCGACGGCGGTACCTCCAGCTGCTCGGTCAGGTCCAGCAGCCCGGCCGCCGCCTGTGCGTGCAGCGTGACCAGTACACACAGCTTGTGGACGCTGGCCGTGCACACCGGCTGGTCGGCCCCGGCGTCGATCTGCGCGCCGGAGTCCAGGTCGCGCGCGTGCAGCCGGCCGGTGACCCCGGCCTCGGCGAAGGCGGCCCCGATCCGGCCGAGGGTGTCGGTCACAGCCAGAACTCCGATGCCGGGCGCAGGTGCAGCGGGCGCGCGGCCGGTTCCGCGGTCGCCTCGGCCGTGCCGCGCAGCGCGTGCGCGGCCGCGTCCGCGAAGGCGCCCACGGCGGCGTCCCCGCGCCCCTTCGGCCAGGCCACCGAGTGCCGCCAGGCCAGTGGGGCCCCGGCCAGCGGGCGCCACACCAGCGCGTCCTTTCCGCCGCCGGCCCCGTCGGTCGGGTCGTGCCGGCCGCCGCCCGGGGCGAGGCGGGTGTCCCGGGGAGCCGGCGCGACAGCCCCCGACGACAGCACCAGTCCGCGGACGAAGCTGGCGCCCTGCCCGTGCCGTACGGCGGGCGGGGTGTAGCCGTGCCGGGCGCAGGTGGTGAGGAGGTCGTCGTAGACGGCGGGGGCGTGGGCGCGCGGGAAGAGGATCAGATCATGGCCGGCCAGGGCGGCCAGCGGGACCTCCGGCAGGGCGGCGGGCGGAGCGGAGCGCGGCAGCAGCACGCCCAGTTCGCGCCTCAGGACCGGGCCCAGCTCCAGGCCGGTGACGTCGCAGGGGTGGTGGATCAGCCCGACGTCGAGGTCGTGCGCTGCGAACCCGGCGAGCTGCTCGGCGGTGGTCAGCTCGTGCAGCTCCAGCTCCAGACCGGCGTGGCGCTCCCGGAAGGCCGCGAGCAGCGCGGCGACGGTCTCGCCGGACAGGTCGGGGGAGAGCGCGGCGCGCAGCAGACCGGTCTCGCCGTCCCGGATGCGGCGCGCGGTGGCCAGGAACGACTCGGAGCGGGCGAGCAGGTCCCGCGCCTCGCCCAGCAGCAGCGTGCCCGCCTCGGTGATGGTCACCCGGCGGCTGGTGCGCTCGAAGAGGCGGACGCCCAGCTCCCGTTCGAGGCGCCGGATGCGCTGCGACAGCGGTGGCTGGGCGATGCCGAGACGGGCGGCGGCACGGCCGAAGTGTGACTCTTCTGCAACAGCCACAAAGCACTCCAGGTGCCGCACCAGGTCCACGAGCAGTCATCATATCGGGGATTTATCGATCCGAGATCGATAACAATCTTGGACATGGGGGCGGCGGCTTGCTCTGCTCGGCCCATGGCCCTCCCTCAGCGTTCCCGTACCGGCGGTGCATCCGCCTCCGGTGTGCTCGCCGCCGTCCTCGCCCTACTGCTCGTCGGCTGCGGCGGCTCCGCGGCCGACCGCGGCGCACCGCACGCCTCCGCATCGCAGACGGCCCTGCCGCACGCCTCCGCCCCGGAATCCTCCGGCGCCGCCACCGCCGCGCCGGACCGTCGCGAGCAGCTCCGCGTGGACGGGCGTACCCGGAACTATCTGCTGCACCGGCCCGCGGAGACCGCCGCCGGGCGCGGCAAGCCGCTGGTCATCGCCTTCCACGGACGCGGTTCCACCCCCGCCGAACTGCGTGAGCGGAGCCGGTTCGAGGCCGATGCGCGGGCGCGCGGCATGCTGATCGCCTATCCCGAGGGCCTCCGCAAGGGCTGGGGTGCCGGGACGCGGGCGACCGCGCAGCGGCCCGACCCGGATCTCGACGTGCGCTTCACCGAGGCGCTGGTGGCCCACCTGGTCCGCACCGAGGGTGCCGACCCCGAGCGGGTCTATGCCGTCGGCTTCTCCAACGGCGGCTCGATGGCGCTGCGGATGGCCGCCGAGCGTCCCGCGCTGCTGGCGGGCGCGGCCTCGGTCTCCGGCCAGCTGCCCTCGGGTGACGCCGCGGTCGAGCCCACCGGACCGGTCCCGGTCATGGTCGTCTACGGCGCCGACGACCCCGTACGCCCGCTCTCCGGATGGGCCTCCCCGCCGGCCCGTGCGGACGAGCCGATCACGCCGACCCGGTCGGCGCGGGCCACCGCCGAGGCGTTCGCGGCGGCGGGCGGCGCGGGCGAGCCGGTCACCGAGCGGGAGCGGGGCTACGACCGGACCGTGTGGCGCCCGACCGGACGGGGCGGCGCCGAGGTCGAGCTGCTCGTCGTGCACGACGCCGGCCACACCTGGCCGGGCTCGGACGTCACCCCGCCGGAGGGCTTCGGCCCCACCAGCCAGGACCTCGACGCGACCGCCGCGATCCTCGGCTTCCTCACGGGCGGCGACTGACCCCCGGACCCGCAGCCCCGCAGCCCCGAGACCCGCGGACTCGCAGGCCCGCGGACTCGCAGCCAGCGGTCCGCGTAGCCAGCAGACCCGCAGACCCGCAGGGCCAGCGGACCCGCGTAGCCCGCGGAGCCGCGCGGACTCGCAGACCCGCATCCCCGCAGGGCCCGCGTAGCCAGCAGCCCCGCGCAGACCCACAGACCCACGGACCCGCAGATCGGGAGATTTCCGCATGTCAGAGCACCAGTACATCCCGCACACCTCTCGCCGCCGCCCCCGCAGCGCCGTGCGCGCGCTCACCGCGGTGGGCGTCGTCCTCGCGGTCGCCGCGGGCGGCTCCTACGCCGCCGGGATCGGCCCGTTCGCACGCGGCGACGACGGCCCCGACCCGGCCGCCATGGAGCAGGCCAGGGGCTTTCTCGCCGACTGGGCGGCCGGGCGGCTGCCGAGTGCCGCCGGGCGGACCACCAGACCCGAACGGGCGGAGCAGGTGCTGCAGAGCTTCACCGCGGGACTCGACATCACCGGGCCGAAACTGACCGCGGGCCCGGACTCGGACACCGAGCGGACCGACGACGGCACGCTGACCGTGCCCTACACCGCCCGGATGCCGGTCGAGGGCCTCGGGACCTGGACGTACGAGGCCGAGCTGCCGCTGCGCGAGCAGGGTGACGGCTCCTGGAAGGTGGACTGGCGGTTGTCGCTGGTGCATCCGCGGCTGAGCGAGTCGGAGAAGTTCCGGCTGGAGCGGGAGGAGAGCGCGCCGCCGGAGGCCCTCGACCGCGAGGGCGACCGGCTGACCGGCGCGGAGTACCCGTCCCTGACCCCGGTGCTGGCCCGGCTCGGCGATGCGGCGGGCGGTGGCCCGCGCGGGGCGGTGGAGCTGGTGGACCGGGCCACCGGTGAGGTCGAGCGCACGGAGGCGACGTTCGGACCGCGGACGAAGGCGTCGGGGGACGGCGGGCCCGTCCGCACCACCCTGGACGCGACCTGGCAGGCCGCCGCGGAGCAGGCGCTCGCCGAGGCCGGCGGCAAGAACGCCGCGCTGGTCGCGCTCCGCGTCGACGACGGGGAGATCCTCGCGGTGGCGAACTCCCCGGCGTCCGGCTTCAACCGCGCCGTCTCCGGCACCTACGCGCCCGGCTCCACCTGGAAGATCGTCACCAGCAGCGCTCTGCTGCTCAAGGGTGCGGTGGCGCCCGGGGACGTCGTGGACTGCCCGAAGTACCTGACGGTCGGAAAGCGGTTCCAGAACGTGGAGCTGTCCGCGTTCCCGGGCGCGACCTTCGCCAAGGACTTCACCGAGTCCTGCAACACCGCCTTCATCAGTCTGCGCGGCAGGCTCGGCGAGGGGGAGCTGGGTGAGGTGGCCCGGACGTACTTCGGGGTCGGCCAGGAGTGGCACGTCGGGGTGCCGTCGTACGACGGTTCCGTGCCGGTGCCGAAGGACGAGACGGAGAAGGCGGCGTCCATGATCGGGCAGGGCCGGGTGCAGGCCAACCCGCTGATCATGGCGTCGGTGACGGCGACCGCGGTGTCAGGGCGGTTCCACCAGCCCTCGCTCACCGCCGCGAACGAGGACGGGACCCGCACCGAGCCGCTGCCGCGCGAGGTCGTCACGCAGCTGCGCACCCTGATGCGGGCCACCGTCACCGACGGCACCGCGCGCCTCCTCGCCGACCTGCCCGGGGAGGTCGGCGCGAAGACCGGAACCGCGGAGGTATCCGAGGACCGGGACAACAACGGCTGGATGGTCGCCCACCGGGGCGACGTCGCGGTGGCCGTCGTCGTCGAGGAGGGGGTCACCGGCGGCGGCTCGGCCGGGCCGGTCGTCCACAGCCTGCTGTCCGCCGTGCCGGAGGGGACCTCATGAGGTCATGGAGTCACGAGACTCCGAGGTCATGAGATCCCGTGGTCATGAGGTCACGAGTCCCCTGGTCATGAGGCCACGAGATCCGGTCATGAGCGGTCGTCCCTGCGGATCGCCTCCCCTTCGATCACCCGGGGAGGCTGCTGCTCGTCGCCCCGGCCTTCCTCGGCCCCGCCGGTCTGCTCCGGCTGCCCGGTCTGCCCGGTCTGCCCGCGCTGTTCGGGCTCGGGCTCCTGCATGGCGCGGCGTTCGGCCTTGAGGATGCGGGCCGACTTGCCGGCCGAGCGGGTCAGCTCCGGGAGTTTCTTCATGGCCAGCACGGCGATGACGACGATGAGGATGATGGCGAGTTCGCTCAGTCCGAACATGGCGCCCCTGTCGGTCGGGTCGGTCAGCGACCGCACCAGTGTCGGTCAGGTGCCCGGCCACTGTCGGTCAGAGATCTCCACCAGTGTCGGTCAGAGGTCGAATTCGTGGGGCGGCAGGTCCAGGGCGTAGCACGCCTCGCGGACCACGGCCCGCTCGTCCTGGTCGAAGTCGCCGTCGGCGCCGCCGATGACGATGCCGATCTGGATGACGGCGCGGGCCTCGGCCGGCTTCTTCTTCGCCTTGGCGATCTCCTGGAGCACTCCGACCTTCCCGAAGGCGAAGTCGGCGGTCAGCTTGTCGAGGTTGGCCTCGAAGCGGTGGCGCAGATCGTCCGCGGGGAAGTTCTGCAGCACGTCGTTGCCCGCGATCAGCTGGGCCACCCGCTGCCGCTCGGCCGGATCGACGGTGCCGTCGGCCGCGGCGACCAGCGCGCACATCGCCATGCTCGCGTCGCGGAAGGCGCCGCTCTTGAGGTCGTTCTTCTTCGCGTTGAGCTGGGTCTGCATCTGCGATGCGGACTCCTTGATGCGGTCCCAGAGGGCCATGGATCGGTCTCCGTACGTCCGTCGACGGTCATGGTTTCTACAGCGGTGTAGAAGTCTACAGACGTGTAGAGGAATAAGCTGGTGCCGGTCGATGTCTTGACCGAAACGCTTTGCTTGCCCTTTACCATGGGTGCTGACCCTTTTCTCGACTCGTCAAGGAGCCCCGTTCCGTAATGGAGCCTCCCAGTACCAGCCGTGCCATATCCCGCGGTGGGCACACCGCGGACGCCGCGGACGCCGCGGACGCCGCTGACACCGCGGACCTCGTGGGGGCGGGGGTGGCGCGGTGACCGAGGTCCTGCTCCTCCTGCTGGCCCTCCTCCTCACCCTGGCCTGTGCCGTCTTCGTCGCCGCCGAGTTCTCGCTGACCACCGTCGAGCGCGGTGACCTGGAGCGAGCCGCCGAGTCCGGCGAGCGCGGCGCCGAGGGCGCCCTGAAGGCCGTACGCCGACTGACCGTGCAGCTCTCCGGCGCCCAGCTCGGCATCACCGTCACCTCGCTGGTCATCGGCATGCTCGCCGAGCCGTCCCTCGCCACGCTACTGCGCGGTCCGCTGCGCGCCATCGGCCTGGGCGGCGCCGCCTCCACGGTGGCGACCCTGCTCGGCGTGGCGGTCTCCACCGTCGTGCTGATGGTCGTCGGCGAGCTGGTTCCCAAGAACTGGGCGATCTCCCGGCCGCTGGCCGTCGCCAAGGTGGTGGCGGGCCCCCAGCGCGGCTTCACCGCCGCGTTCGGCCCGTTCATCGGCCACCTGAACAACACCGCCAACCGGTTCGTGCGCCGCTTCGGCCTGGAACCGGCCGAGGAGCTGGCCTCCGCCCGCAGCCCCGAGGAACTGGTCGCCCTCGCCCGGCACTCCGCCGCGGAGGGCGCCCTGGAGGCGGACTCGGCGGAGCTGTTCGTCCGCACCCTGCACCTGAGCGAGCTGACCGCGGAGAACGTGATGACGCCGCGCGTCGACGTCAAGGCGCTGGAGGCGCACGCCACCGCCGCGGACGCCGCCAACCTCACCCACGCCACCGGCCTGTCCCGCTTCCCGGTCTACCGCGACAGCCTCGACGAGGTCATCGGCACCGTCCACATCCGCGACGTCCTGTCGCTGCCGCCGCAGCGCCGAGCGGTCACCCCGGTCACCGACCTGGCCACCGCGCCGCTGCTGGTCCCCGACAGCCTGCCCGCCGACCGGCTGCTGGAGCGGATGCGCGCCACCCGCACCATGGCCGTCGTCATCGACGAGTACGGCGGCACGGCCGGCGTGGCCACGGTCGAGGACATCGTCGAGGAGGTCGTCGGCGAGGTCCGTGACGAGCACGACCCGGTCGAGGTGCCGGTCCTGCTGCCCGCCCCCGCCGGTCCCGAGGGCCGCTCCGCCTGGGAGGCGGACGGCTCGGTCCGCATCGACCAGCTGACCCGGATCGGTCTGACCGCGCCCGACGGTCCCTACGAGACCGTCGCCGGCCTGGTCGCCACCCACCTGGCCCGCATCCCCGCCAAGGGCGACGCCGTGGACCTGGACGGCTGGCGCGTGGACGTGCTCGACGTCGAGCACCACCGCGCCGACCGGGTCCGCATCACCGCGCCCGCACTGCCCGCCCCGCTGGTGGCCGAGCAGCAGCCGGAGGTGGCCCGATGACCGCGATCCAGCTCCTCATCGGTGCGCTGACCCTGTTCACCAACGCCTTCTTCGTGGGCGCCGAGTTCGCCATGATCTCGGTGCGCCGCAGCCAGATCGAACCGCGGGCCAAGGAGGGCGACAAGCGCGCCCGGATGACGCTGTGGGGTCTGGAGCACCTCTCGGCGCTGATGGCCACCGCCCAGCTGGGCATCACCGTCTCCTCGCTGGTGCTCGGCGCGGTCGCCGAACCGGCCATCGCCCATCTGCTGGAGCCCGCCTTCGAGTGGGTGCACATGCCGCACGCGCTGGTCCATCCGATCGCGTTCGCGATCGCGCTGACTCTGGCCACGTATCTGCACATGCTGATCGGCGAGATGATCCCGAAGAACATCGCGCTGGCCGAACCGAAGGCCACCGCGCTGATCCTCGGCCCTCCGCTGGTGGCCCTCACTCGGGCGCTGCGCCCGGTCGTCTTCGGGATCAACGCCTTCGCCAACGGGCTGCTGAAGCTGCTGCGGGTGGAGCCCAAGGACGAGGTCGAGGCGGTGTTCACCGACGACCAGCTGGCCCGGATGGTGGTCGACGCCAGCGAGGCCGGACTGCTCACCCCGACCGACGGCGAGCGGCTGCGCGACGCGCTGGAACTGGGCACCCGCCCGGTCGGCGAGATCCTCGTCCCGGCCCAGCAGATGCGGACCGTGACGCACACCGTCACCCCGGCCGAGCTGGAGCGGCTGGCCGCCGAGGCGGGCTACTCCCGTTTCCCGGTCACCGGCCCGGAGAACGCCCTGCTCGGGTACCTGCACATCAAGGACACCCTGGGGCTGACCGACCGGGAGCGGCCGTTCCCGCGCCAGTCCCTGCACCGGGTCACCCGGGTGCGCATCGACACCCCGCTCGACGACACCCTCACCGCGCTGCGGGCCGACGGCAGCCATCTGGCCGCGGTCACCGGCGAGACCGGTACGGTGCTCGGCTTCGTGACGATGGAGGACGTCCTGACCGAACTGGTCGGCCCGGCCCCCGCCACGGCCTGAACCCGGCCTGCCTGAACCCGGCCTGGCCTGAACCCGGGTGTCCCGGCCCCGGCGCGGTCACCGCGCCGGGGCCGGTCTCCGTGCCGCCCTCTCCCCGCCGCTGCCCGCCCCGCCCGCCGCTGAGGGCCGCGCGGCGCCTCGCGCAGATATTTCACGGCGACCCGCAACCTCGGCGGGGGTCGCACGTCTGTCGGATCGAGGGCCGGAGGAACGAAGACCTCCTCCGGTCCCTCCCACGACGACCCGACCCCGAACCCGACCGAGGAAGAACATGTCCGACAGCACGCGCACCCGCCGGCTGCGCACCGTCCTGCTGGCCTGCGCGGCCGGTGCCGCCCTCGCCGTCACCGGCGCCGTGGCCGCCCAGGCCGGCACCGGGGACGACGGGCCACCGTCGAACCCGTCGAGCGCCACGCCCGTCCCCGAGCCCACGACCCCGCAGCAGCCGGCCCCGGTCACCAGCCTGCCCCCGTCCCCGGAACCGTCCCTGCCGGGCACACCGGTCCCCGAACCGAGCGAGCCGGGCACCCCGCGGCCGGAGCCGACGCTGCCCGGCGAGCCGACGCCGGTGCCCAGTGTGCCGCCCTCCGCGGAACCCGGCCCGGAGCCCGAGCCGTCCCTGCCGGGCACCCCGTCGCCCGTGCCGAGCCCGCCCCTGCGCTGAGGCACGGAGCCAGGAGACGCATGAGTGACGCAGCAGCCGCCGCCACGCCCCGGTGGGCCCCACCGGCGTACCCGGAGCCGTGGCGGCGCGCCGCCCGCATGCTGCGCCGGCTGACTGGCCTGTCGGCCCCGGGACCGGCGCCCGGACGGTCCCCCTCCCCGGCACCGGCGGCCGGGGCCCGCCGTACCGCGGCCGGTGCCCCGTCCGCCGACGCCCCCTCCGCCACCGCGGGGCCCGCTGGCCCGGCGGCGGACGGGCCCCGGTTGGACCGCCTCTACCACCACCGGCGACTGGCCCTCGTACGGCTGGCGATCCTCCTCGTGGACGATCTGCCCACCGCCGAGGACGTGGTGCAGGACGCCTTCGCCGCGGCCCTGCGCCGGCACGGAGCCGGCCTGGCCGGGGTCGAGGACCCGGAGGCGTATCTGCGCACCAGCGTGGTCAACACCGCACGGTCCGTGCTGCGCCGGCGCCGCACGGTGCGCGCCCATGTGCCGGAACGGGAGCAGCGGGTGCCGCCGCCGGACGACGCGGTGCTGCTCGCCGAGGAGCACCGGGAGGTGCTGTCCGCGCTGCGGCTGCTCACCCGCCGGCAGCGCGAGGTGCTGGTGCTGCGCTACTGGTCGAACCTGACGGAGGCACAGATCGCCGCCACGCTGGGGCTGTCGCGCGGCGCCGTCAAGTCCACCGCGAGCCGGGCCCTGGACGCGCTGAGCAGACATCTGGAGGGGCCCCGATGAGCCACGGCCACAATCACGGCCACAATCACGGCCACGGCCACAATCACGGCCACGGCCACAATCACGGCCACGGCCACAATCACGGCCACGGCCACAGTCACCGTCGCGGCCACAGCGACAGCGGCGGCCGCGACGAGGAACACGCCACGGCGCTGGTGGAGCACCGGCTGACGGACGCGCTGCGTGCCCGTGCCCTGTCCGTCGGCCCGGCGGACCTGCGGCCCGCCGCCGTGCCGGAACGCGCCGTGCGCGTCCTGCGGCGCCCGAGCCGTACGGCGGTCGGTCTGCTGGCCCTGGCCGCGGCGGTGGCCGGACTGGCGTGGGTGGTGCGGGGCCCGGTGACCGGCCCGGCGGACCCGGCGGATCCGCCCGCGGTCACCACCGACCCCTCGCCACCGTCCCCGGAACCGTCGTCCCTGCTTCCCACCCCGAGCCCCTCGGCCCCGGACGCCACCCCGGGCGACGACCCGAGCCCGTCCGTCCCGCCGTACTCCCCGCCCTACGACCCGCCGTCCCCGACCCCGTACCCGCCACCCTCCTCACCTCCGCCCTCTCCCCGGTCCTCCGTGGTCTCCTCCGCTCCCACCGCCGCCTCGGACGGATCGGGGTGATCCGAACTACCGTGGCAGGGAAGGGTGCCCTCGGCCGTCGTCGGCACCCGCAGCGACTCACCGGAGGAACGGCCATGTCGAGCCTCGAAGCACAGCAGCCGGCACCGTCGGCACCGTCCCCAGCGCCGGTGCCGGATCCGGCCCGGCAGCAGGAGTTCGCCGCCGAGGTCGTGGACGTGCTCAACAAGGGGGTGCTGGCGCTGCTCACCAGCGTCGGCCACCAGTGCGGCCTCTTCGACACGATGGCCGCCCTGCCACCCTCGTCCAGCGCCGGCATCGCCGAGGCGGCAGGCCTGGACGAGCGCTATGTGCGCGAGTGGCTGGGCGGCATGGTCCTCGGCGGCTTCGTCGACTACGAACCGGAGCAGGGGACCTACCGCCTGCCGCCGGAGCACGCGGCGTCGCTGACCGCCGCGGCGGGCCTGGACAACCTGGCCGCGATGATGCCGTACATCGCGCTGATGGCGGAGGCCGAGCAGCAGGTCCTGCGCTGCTTCCGGGAGGGCGGCGGCGTGCCGTACTCCGCCTACCCCCGCTTCCAGGCGCTCCAGGCGAAGGAGACGGCCCACGTCTATGACCTGGCGCTGGTCGACATGATCGTGCCGCTGGTGCCGGGCCTGCCCGAGCGGCTGCGCGAGGGCATCGACGTCCTCGACGTGGGCACGGGGCAGGGGCATGCTCCGCTGGTGCTCGCCAGGGCGTTCCCCGCGAGCCGCTTCGAGGGGCTGGACCAGTCGGAGGACGGCATCGAGGCGGCCCGCGCGGCGGCGGCCGGGGCGGGGACCGGCAACGTCCGCTACACCTGCGCGGACTCCACGCAGATCAGCGGCGGCTACGATCTGATCACCGCCTTCGACGTGGTCCACGACCTGGCGCGCCCCGCCGAGACGCTCGCGGCGATCTCCCGCTCCCTGCGCGACGGCGGCACCTTCCTCATGGGCGACATCGACGCCTCCAGCCGTCTGGAGCAGAACCTCGGCCACCCCTTCGGGCCCTCGCTCTACGGGTTCTCGGTCTTCTACTGCATGACGACGTCGCTCAGCACCGGCGGCGCCGGCCTGGGCACGGTGTGGGGCCGGGAGACGGCGTTGCGGATGCTGCACGAGGCCGGGTTCACGCAGGTCGCCGTCGAGTCGATCGAGGGCGACCCGGTCAACGTGTACTACGTGGCGACCAAGGGCTGACCCGCGGGCTCACCCGTGCCCCACGAGCCGCGCCTCGAGATCACGCAGGTCCCGCCCGAGGTCGGCGCGGACCCGCCGGGCCAGCAGCGGTGCCGCCAGCCGGTAGAGACCGCCCCCGCCGCCGCGTACCCGGATCCGGGCACGGGTGCCGTCCGGGTGGGTGTCGAAGGTGTACGTGACGTGCATCGGCAGCGGACCGGCCACCGACACCATGTCCAGCAGCCGCGGGGGTTCGTATGCGGCGACCCGCAGCACGTAGTCGATACGCCGGCCCAGGAAGTAGGCCGTACGGGTGACCTCGGCGCCGGTGCCGAAGCCGCCCCCGGGCGCCTCGCCGGTGAGTTCCGCCGTGCGGATGCCCTGCGTCCACTCGGCGTCGTGGCGCCAGTCCATGGCGTACGCCGCCACCCGCTCGGGCGGTACCGGGATCACGCGCTCGGCGGTCACGTCGATGCTCATGGGACCAGCGTCCGCCCTCCCGGCCCCGGCCTCCAGCCGGTCACCCGGCTCCCCCGGCCCCGGCCTTGGTCCCGTGGCGGCCGGGAACGGCTCCGTGCTCCCCGGCGTCGTCCCTCTCCGAGGCGCGACGGCCGTGCCGCGGAGAGAGGAGACCGGGTGCAGACCACGGGGTTCGCCATATGGACACGGCGGTTCGAGGAGGAGCGTGCGCGCAGGGCCGCCCAGGGCGACCCGGACTGGCGGGAGGGCGCGAGGCTGCACCGGGAGGTGTGGGCCGGCATCCAGCGCTTCCAGGTCGGCGAGGACGGCGACGGCGCCAACCTCGTAGCCAAGGCGGACCGGGCCGGCGATCCCGACTACGCCCGCGCGGTACGGCTCTTCGTCGCCGAGGAGCAGAACCACGCGCGGCTGCTCGCCCGGCTGCTGGCGGCGGGCGGCATGCCGACCCTGAACGGCCACTGGACCGACCGGGTCTTCGTACGGCTGCGGCGCCTGATGGGACTGCGCCTGGAACTGCTGGTGCTGATGGTCGCGGAGGTGGTGGCGCTGCGCTACTACCGGGCCCTGCACGAGGGCACCGATGACACGCTCACCTCGGAGGTGGCCGGGCGGATCCTCGCCGACGAGCAGCGCCACGTCCCGTTCCACTGCGAGCGGCTGCGGGCGTCGCTGGCCGAGCTGCCCCGTCCGGCACGGCGCCCGGTGATGGCCCTGTGGCGGCTTCTGCTGCTGGCCGCGTCCCTCGTCGTCGCCGCCGACCACCGCCGCGCGCTGCGCAGGCTCGGCCTCGCCGCCCCGCGCTTCGTGGCCGACGTGATGGCCCTGTCCGGCGGGGTGGTCGCTGCGGTGCTGTCCCCTGCGGGCGTGGAACGGTCGAGCCCGGCAGAGGGGTGAGGAGGCGGCGCGTCGCAGCGGTCGGACGGGCCCGTGCGATGCGGGCCGCCGGGCTGGGCCCGTCACCCGGACGATCGCGGTCCCGTCGCGCTTGCGTTCGCTTCTGGGCGCCTTCCGGCGTGGCGTCCGCTCGGCGGGGCGGTACCTCGGAGAAGCTGAACTCGGCGGCAGGATCCGTTCTCGCACAGCGAGATGGCGGTGAAGGGCTGGACCTCTTGCGTGGTCGCTGGACCGCATGCACGTCGATCGCACGTTCCATGGCAACGGTTGCGCCGGCGATTCTGCCATTTTCACTCGCCTGCGCGGTCCACCCCGAATCCGGCTGGGCGCGACCGGACAGACCTGCCGCGGCGGCTCCCGCCACCACTCCGCCGAACGCCGATCTCGTCGACGCCCTCGGTGTTGACGTCGTCGGCGAATTCCCTCATGACCGGAGTCTCTTCACGCAGGGCTTGGAGATGCGCGGCCGGCTTCTCTACGAGAGCACCGGACTGACGGGACATTCCCTCGTCCAGGCCGGTCCGGTCGGCGAAGAGCCGCAGGTCAGGAGAGACCTCGATCCGCACCTGTTCGGAGAGGGCATCACGCTCACGGACTCCTCCCTGTGGCAGCTGACCTGGCGCAACGGGATCGCCGTCGAACGCGATGCCGCAACGTTGAAGGAACGGAGGCGTGTCCCGTACTCCGGCGAGGGATGGGGTCTCTGCTACCAACAGAGCCGGAAGAGGCTGATCATGAGCGACGGCTCCGCGCGCCTCCACTTCCGGGATCACGAGACGTTCGCACTTCTCGGCCATGTCACCGTCCAGGCCGCCGGGACACCGGTGGAGCGGCTCAACGAACTGGAGTGCGTCGGCGACACGGTGTACGCGAACATCCTCGGCAGCGACCGGATCGCCCGCCTCGATCCCGACACCGGCGACGTGACCGCATACGTCGACGCCTCCTCGCTCATGCGCCCGTCCGAGCGGGCCACGGCGCGGGCAGGCGTCCTGAACGGGATCGCGGCCGTTCCCGGGACGGCGGACCTCCTCCTGACCGGAAAGAACTGGCCGACGGTCTACCGCGTCTCCCTGCGCCCCAGTGACGGTGCGCGCTGAATGGTTCGTCAGGGCGGCCCCGCTCGGCTGCGGAACGACATCACCGAGCGCGTCACGCGGTGGCAGTGGGACGGGTGCCCGCCCGCCGACCGTATGCGGCTGCACGGCGGCGCTGACGGGCAGCGGATCGGCTGGCCGGCGGCCTGCGGCCGACGGCAAGTAGATCAACACGACCGCCGAAGGCTCCGCCCACCAGAGCACGGGTCAGGGCGGATCGGCCCGCCACGGGGACCCGGCGCCTTGGTTCCTGCACGCGGCGCGAAGGTGACCCCTCTCCCCGCTCAGGGAGCCGCCGGAAGGCGGAGGTCCGTGCAGTCGCCGAGACGCACCTGGTCCTCGGCGAAGGCGGTCACGTACTCGTGCAGCAGGGCGCGCTGCTCCTGGCGCTCGGCCGCCGTCGGGGGCTCGTACGTCTCGCCCGGCTCCCGGTAGGGGTGGTCGTAGCCCCAGTGCGCGGCGAAGCCGGTCTGCTCGCCGTCGCACCGGGCCACGGCCCACGCCCGGTGCTCGGTGAGCGCGGGCTGCCAGACGCCCTCGCCCATCGGCAGCGGGTCGGGGCCCGACCCCATCTCACGGACCTTCGTGCCCCAGTCGCCGCGCCAGCTGGTCAGCTCGACGAGCGGCATTCCGCCGTCGGTCGCGGCACCGGGCTCCCCCGGCGTGCGCAGAGTGCAGCGTCCGACCATCCCGCCCTCGGCGACGGCGACCCGGACCATCCCGTCGCGCCCTTCCGCGGGGACCCGCGTGGTGGCGAGCGCGGCGCAAGGCGTGCCCTTCGCCTCCGCGCGCGGCACATACGCGCCGGTGTCCGGGACCGCCCCGTCCGCGGGTGCGGGCAGCGGGGCGCTGCCGCAGCCGAGCTTCCGGCTCACCTCGTTGGTCATCCGTACCGCCAGTCGCAGCATGGCCGCCTTCTCCTCGCGGCTCTCCGCGAAGTACGCCCAGGTGCCCACCAGCAGTCTGCGCTTCTCGCCCCGCGCCTCCCCGGCGCCCCGCGGGCACTCGGGCATGAGGTAGACGAGGCTGTTGTCGTCCTCGAAGCCGGGCAGTCCACCGGGCAGCACGGCGTGCGGCGGATAGGAGCTGCCGACGTACCTCAGCTCCTCCCGTCTCTCCAGCCCCTGCAGATAGGCGTCGACGGCGACCACGACCTTGCCCTCGTCGTTCTCCAGCACACAGGAGTACCGCCCGAGTTCCGGGTCGAAGGACTCCTTCTCCGCTCCGAGGCGCGCGTCCGTCCGTACGGTCTCCAGGTCGTCGCCGGGGAGCTGGCCCCCGCACGCCTCGCGGGCCAGCCACCAGTCCTTCAGCGGTGCCCGGACCGAGAGCCCGACCAGTCCCAGGGCGAGTACCGCGCACACCGCCCCCCACAGCCACCGACGACGCCGCGATGCCGCGCGCTCCACGATTCCCCCGCTCACTTCCGGCTGCTCCGACCCGAGAAGGCTACTTGCGGCCGCGGACTGCGCGGCTGCCGGCCACCGGGCCCGAGGCAGGAGGGGGCAGGAGAGCGCGCAGGAGGGGCGGGAGAGCGCGCAGGACGGGACAGGAAGGGGCGGGCCGCGGGGCAACTCCGTCGTGGCGGGCCGGTATTCACCCTGCGTTCACGCGCTTCCACGGATAGTACGACTGTACGATCGAGTCCGTCGCTTTCAACGGGGCGTGCGCGTCTGCGGAGGGGACATGGGGCAGGGGGACGACGGGGAGAGACCGGAGAAGGGCCGGGCCGACGACCGCGGCGGCGCTTCCGGGATCGGCTCCGGCTTACAGCGAGCGCGGGCGTTCCTGATCCTCGCGACCCTCCTCTACCGCGCCAGCCATCTGGTGGCCGGCCTGACCGCCGTGGCCCGGCACCAGGCCGACCGCCCGGTCTCCTGGGTGCTGCTCGCGACCGCGCTGGGCTGCAGCGTGCTGGTGCACGGCACCGCGCGGGCCCGCGGCTGGTTCGACCGACGGGCGGTCGCCGTGGACGTGCTCGTCACGGGCTGCGCCCTGCCCTTCGCCGCCTACGCCTGGGCGGACACCCGGGACGCCCCGTCGATCGCCTGGGTGATGCTGCTCGGCGGTTCCTCGACCGCCATCGCCGCCGTGGGCCTGCGGCGCTGGTCGGCCGCCACCGCGGTACTGGCCATCGCGGGCACGCACCTCGTCGGGTACGGCATGGCCGACGCCGAAGTGGCCGTGACCGTGGGCCATCTGAACTCCGTGATGTCGTCGGCCGTCATCGTCCTGGTGTTCTGGTGGTACCTGCGCCGGCAGGGCCGGATGCTGGACGCCGCCACCGAGCAGGCCGTGCGCGCCGAGGCCGAGAGCGCCCGCTACGCCGAGCGGATCGCCCACCACCGCGCCCTCCACGACACCGTCCTGGCCACGCTGACCGCCGTAGCCCAGGGCAACGTCGATGCCAACGCCCCGGCGGTCCGCCGCCGGTGCGCCCGCGAGGCCGCCTATCTGCGCAGGCTGGTGCAGCAGAGCGCGGACGACCCGGCGCCCGGCCGGCCCCATGTCAGCGCCGCCCTGGAGAGCGCCGTCCGGGACGCCGAGGACCTGGGGCTGCGTGTCACCACCCAGTACCACGAACTGCCCGCTGTCCCGGCCGGCGTCGCCACCGCGTTCGGGGACGCCGTCCGCGAGGCGCTCAACAACGTGCTGCGCCACGCCGGCACGGGCCGCGCGTATCTCACCGCCACCGGCGACGACGGCCATCTGCTGGTGACCGTCGTGGACCGGGGCGCCGGGTTCGACCCCGAGCAGCCGGCCGCGGCCTCCGGGCTGGGCCTGCGGCGCTCCGTCCGCGGCCGGATGCGGGACACCGGCGGGGCCGCCGAGGTCGACAGCGCGCCCGGCGAGGGCACCTCCGTCACCCTGCGCTGGCCCGGATGATCACGGTCGCGGTGGTCGACGACGACCGGATGCTCCTGGACGGCCTGACCTCCTGGCTGTCCGGCGCGGCACAGCTGCGGCTGGTCGCGGCCGTGTCCACGGTCGACGCGCTGCTCGACCCGGCACGGGGCGCGCAGCCGTCCCCCGTTCCGCCTCCGCACGCCCAGTCCCCGCACGCCCAGGCCCCGCACGCCCAGTCTCCGCACGCCCAGTCTCCGCACGCCCAGTCCCCGCACGCCCCACCTACCCGTGCCGCCTCTCCCCCCGCCGACGTCGTCCTCCTCGACCTCCTCCTCAAGGACGGCTCCGAACCCGCCGCCAACATCCGCCGCCTGAGGGCCGTCGGCAGCCGCGTGCTGATCATCAGCACGGCGACCGACCGGGCCGGTGTCGTCGATGCCGTCGCCGCCGGTGCCGACGGCTATCTCACCAAGGACAACGACCTGGACACCCTCGTCGACGCCGTCGCGACAGTGGCCGCCGGCGGCACCGCCCACTCCCCTGAACTCGCCTTCGCCTGGGCACACGACACCGGCCGGCACCGCCCCCGGCTCTCCCCGAAGGAGCTGGAGGTGCTGCGCCACTACGCCTCCGGACTGACGCTGAAGGCCACCGCACGGCGCGCCGGCATCAGCCCGCACACCGCCAAGCACCACCTCGACCGCGTCAAGGACAAGTACCAGCGGGCGGGGCGTCCCGCGTACACGAAGATCGACCTCGCCGTGCGGGTGCGGGAGGACGGCCTGGGGTCCGACACCCGGTGAACGTAAGCGAGTCGAGGTGCCGTCGACAAGGCCTCTGCCCTCCTGAGGTCATGACCGCTTCAGGACGCTTCGCGGGCATTGCCCGTCTTCCGCGCCGCTTCCTACGTTGATCCCGCTCGTTCCACCGTCCCGACGAGCGGGAGAGGAGGTGTCCCATGCTGCGGATCATCGACAAGGTCGAGGAGAAGTACTTCTCCGCCGACGCCACGGTTGCGCCCGGCGGTTGGTGCTGCCACTGCCACTGCACCGTCGCCAAGAAGATGCTGTGACCCCCGGCCGGGCCCGGTGCCGCCGCACCGGGCCCGGCGTCCGGCAGCCGGCCGACGGGGCGCGCCGCCCCTTCCCGTCCGCGTCCTCCGCCGCCTCCGCGGCTTCCGCGCCGTCTCTTCTGCCTCTTCTGCGCTGTCTCTCCCGCGCCGTCCCATCCGCCGCGCGCCTTCCGCGCGGCCCCTTCCCGCGCCGCCTTTGAGGAGAACCCGTGACCCTGTCCCCCGACGCGGCCGTGCCCGACGCGTCCGCGGCCGATGCGTCCGCGGCCGATGCGTCCGCGGCCGATGCGTCCGCGGCCGATGCGTCCGCGCCCGACCGCTCCGGCACCCGGCTGATCCGGAACCCCTATCTCACCGTCGTGCAGTGCACCGACGACGAGGTGCTGCTCCGGCACGGCGCCCGCTCCCGCTACTCGCGCGTGCTGCGCGACGACGGCCGGCACCGGGTCCTCGGGCCGCTGCTGCGAGCCTTCGCCGAGCCCCGGCTGGCCGACGACGTCGTCAGCCGCCTCGCCGACCGCGCCGACAAGGAGCAGCTGTCCGGGCTCATCGACCAACTGGCCGACGACGGTGTCCTCGTGGCCGAGCACGCGGGTCTGCACGCGATGCACCGGAGCCTGAGCGAGGGCCGCCCCGTCCGCCGCCTGGAGCAGACCACCGTCGGTCTCGTCGGCAGCGGCTCCGTCGGGGCACAGCTCCGCACGCAGCTCACCGAGCTCGGCGTCGGGGACGTGTCCGCCGTGGCGGCCGGCGCCGGCGGCCTGGAGGCCCACGACGGCGACGAGCGGCTCGCCGGACTGCTGGACGGGACCGACCTCCTCGTCCTCGCCCTCGACGGCTTCCGCCCCTCCCTCCTGCACCGCCTCAACCGGGCCGCCGTCGCCGCCGGACGGCCCTGGCTGCCGGTCTACGCCGACGGGAGCGAGCTGATCGTCGGACCGCTCGTCGTGCCCGGCGAGTCGGCCTGCTACAACGAGCACGAGATCCAGCACGAGTCGTCCCGCGCGCTGCGCCACGAGTACCAGCTCTACAGCGAGGAACTCGCCCGCCGCACCGCCGACGACCTGCCCCCGCTGCTCGCCCCGTACGCCGCGATCGCCGCGTCCTGGGCCGCCATCGGCACCGCCCGCTACCTCGTGGACGGCGCGAGCTTCCTGGTCGGCCGGGCGCTGCGGATCGACCTGGAGCGCCTGGAGGTCACCCAGGAGCATGTGCTGCGGCTTCCGCGCTGCCCGGTCTGCACCGAGCAGCGGCCCTCCTTCCGGCACCCCTTCCTGTAGGAGGCCCTCCCATGTCCTCGCCCACCGAGACCAAGGCCGACTTCCCGGGCCTCGGCCATCTGCTCCGCCGCACCCTGGAGCAGACCCTCATCCCGTCCCCGAACGTCGTGGAGCTCGCCCCCGGCAAGACCTCCGGGTTCGTCAACCGGGTCGCCCCCGCCCAGGACGACGTGGCGGAGCTCTTCCACCTCAACACGCGGCTCTCCCGGCACCGCCCCGACGACCGGCTCACGGCCGCCGAACGCGAGGGCGTACGCCGCTGGTTCTTCACCACCTGCGGCCGGCACCGCGCGGAGGACTTCACCGCCGAGGCCAACCCCGTACGCCGCCCGCACGGGGCGCTGCCGCAGCCGCTGTCCGCGCTGTGCGCGCCCTTCGGCGAGGACGGCTCGCTCACCGGCCTCCTCTACGGCTGCGACCTGATGGTCGTCGCCGACGGCGCACTCTGCCGTCAGCAGCCCGGCGAGAACGCCCTGTGGGTCGAACGCCACCTCGACCGGGGCCCCGCGGCCCTCGCCGGTGCCATGGCCGACGCGGACGCCGCCGAGGCGCTGCGCACCGCTCAGGCGGCGCTCGTGCTGACCGGAGTGCCCTGGCGCACCATGCTGGCCTGGGGCCCGCGCGGCTACCGGCACATGCTCATGGACGCGGGCGTGCTGCTGGACGTGGTGTGCGGCCTGGCCGGCCGTTCCGGCTACGAGGCCTTCCCGGTACGGGACTTCTACGACGACGAGCTCGACACGCTGCTGCACTGCGACGGCCTGGAGCGGTCGGCGCTGGCCGTGGTGGCCCTGCGCACCCCGGCGGGAACTCCCGCGGGAGCCACCGCCACGGCAGAAGAAGCAGAAGAGGCAGTCGAGGCAGTCGAGGCAGTCGGGGAAGACCAGGAAGGGGACCGGGCATGACCACGGCCACCGACACCGCAGCCACCGCCCCGGAGCGCCCCGGCGTCACCGACGAGCAGCTCGCGCAGGCGCTCGGGCTGCGCGTCTGCGACCTGCCCGCGCTGCGCGGTCTCACCGCGAGGGTGGCCGCCGGCCCCGACGACCCGCCCCTGAACCCGCGCGACCTGCTGCACCGGCGGCTGCGCGCCGCAGTCTGCGACGACATGATCGACCCGAGGGAGCTGCAGGCCGCCCGCCCCCGCCCCGCGGAGCCGGAGCTGCCGGCCGGACTGCCCTCGGTCCCGCTGCCCGAGCCGGAGCCGCTGCCCGGGATCACCCTGGCGGACGCCATCGAGCAGCGGCACTCGTCCACCATGTACGCGCCCGGACCGCTGCCGCTGCCCACCCTCGCCGGGCTGCTGGAGGGCGCGGCCGGAATCCGCGACCGCCGGCCCGGCTACAACGTGCGGGACTTCCCGGTGCGCCGGGCGCCCTCGGCGGGCGGGCTCGCCCCGGTCGACGTGTACGTCGTCGCCAACGACGTGAGCGGGCTGGACCAGGGCCTGTACTACTACCGGCCGTCCGGGCCGGAACTGACGGCCGTCGACTCCGGCAACATGCGCGGCAAGGTCGCCGAGGCCGGTATCGCCGCGGACTGGCTGTTCCACGCGCCCGCCGTGCTGGTCCTGACCCTCGACATGGCCCGGGTGGAGTGGAAGTACGGCGTGCGCTCCTACCGGTTCGCCCATGTGGACCTGGGCGTCATGACGCAGAACCTCTACCTCGTCGCCACCGGTCTGGGGCTGGGCTGCTGCGCGGTGGCCGCGTTCGACGACGACACGGCGAACGACCTGCTGCGGCTGGACGGGCGGGACAGGTTCGTCTCGCTGATGTTCGCGTGCGGTCCGCCCGCCGGGCGGTGACCCGGTGAACCGGCTGCTGCTGGTGGCGGCGGTGGCCCCCGCGTTCGCCCTGCTGCTCGGCACGGTGATCGCGGTGGCCGTGCGGTTCCGGCTCGGCGGGGCGGGCGGGCGGCGGGCGGTCGAACGCCTGGCGCCGGTGCTGTACACGGGGACGGTCTGTGCCGCGGCGCTCCTCGCCGCGGCGCTCACCGGGTTCGACCCGGTGCGTCTCGGTCTGACCGCCGGGTCGGATCCCCCGGGCCCGGACGGCTGGACGGTCGCCGCGGCCACGGTCGCCGGGGTCCTGGCCGGCGCCCTGGGCTACTTCGCAGAACTGCTCCTCGCCCACCGGTCCACGGCCGGACCGCACAGATCCCGGCGGGCCCCCAGCACCACCACCCCGGCCGACGAGGGCCCGCCCGGCCCGGACACGGGTACCGGCCGACGTGCCGTCGTCGGCGCCCAGGGCGATGGCTCCGGTGTGGTCGGCGGGGGCGGTGACGGGCTCCGCGCGGTCGGTGCGCGCGGTGACGGCCCGGGCGGCGGCGCCCGCGGGGCGGACGCCGGGCAGGCGGGCGCCGCCCGCGCCGGCGGAGCGCGTGCCGAGGAGGCGCGCGGCATCGGCACCCGGGCCGGGAGACCGCGGGCCCCCGGCACCCGCGCCCATGGAGCGGGTGCCATCGGTACCCGCTCCGTCGGCGCCTGGGCCGGCACCCCCCGTGTCCTGCTCGCCCTCGGGCTGCTCACCGGGGTGGGCGAGGAGGTGCTGTTCCGCGGCTACCTGCTGGCAGGGCTGCAGGGATCACTGCCGCTGTGGGGGGCGCTGGTCCTGCAGGCGGCGCTGTTCGGCGTCCACCACGCCTCGTTCGGACTGCGTGCAGTTCCCGCCAAGGCCGTGCACGGGCTGCTGTGGGGCGCGCTGACGCTCGCGTCCGGCTCACTGCTCCCCGCGGTGGCCGCCCACGTCGTCTTCCAGTTCCTGGTGTGCCGGCGGCTGACCCGCGGCACGCGCACCGTTCGGCCCACCCACACGACACAGGAAGGAGGTTCGCCCGATGACCGTGACCGCGACGGCGACCGTGCACACGGCTCCGTGGCTGTGCGACGGCCACCGATGGCTCGCTGACGGCTGGGTCCGTCTCACCGGCGGCCGGGTGACGGACTGGGGCGCCGGGACGCACCCGCCGGACCCGGGCGGCGAGCCGGTGCAGCGGCACGGCGCGCTGCTGCCGGGGCTCGTGGACGGCTGTGCCCGGATCACCGGCTACTTCAACCGTGCGGTGGAGGGCGACGCGCTCGCCCCGCACCGCGCCTGCCTCGCCCTGTGCGCGGAGGCCGGCGTCACCGTCGTCCTCAGTGCGGCGGGGCACACCGAACCCTGTCTCGCCCTCACCGAGGATCCCCGCCCCGGCGACCCGGCGCTGCTGTGGACCGGGCCGGTGCTGGACGGCCCGCCGGCCGCGACCACCGCCACCAGGCTGGTGCACGACGCCCGGTCCGCCCACCGGGCGGTCGACGCGGTCACGGCGGACGGGGCGCGGGTGGTCCGCACCGGGCCCTCCCTGGACCCGGGTGCGCTCGCGGCAGTCGTGGCAGCGGCGTCGGAGCGCGGGCTGCCGGTGCTTCACCAGCCGGGCCGCACCGACGCCGTCACCGCGGCGAAGTCCGGCGTACGGCTGGTCCAGGACCTGCCCCGCTGCCTGCTGCCCCAGGCGGCGTCCCCCCGCTCGGCCGCCGGCACCGTACGGGCCTTCGCGGACCCGGCGGTGCGCGCCGCGGCGGCCGAGCCGCTGCGGGCGCTGGCCGGGCAGGGCGTGTCCCTCGTCCCGCTGCTGCACTCCTGGCGGCGCGCGGCGCTGCTGGACGAGGCGGTGTCCGAGCCGCGGTTGGAGCGGACCGTGCCGATGGCGCCGTTCCACCAGTATCTGCTGGACATGCGCGGCCCGGGGCTGGTCTTCGGCCGCAAGTACGCCCGAGAGCACTTCGGCTACGAGCATCTGAAGGGGCCCGCGCGCCGGGAGTTCGACGACGGTTGGGCGTTTCTGCTGGACGCACTGGCCCACGCCCACGACATCGGTGTGCCGCTGGTGGCGGGCAGCGACGCGCTCGGCCTGTCGCTGGTCCCCGGCTACGGCCTGTACGACGAGCTGTCCTGGTGGGAGCAGGCGGGCCTGCCCCGCCGTACGGTCCTGGCCGCGGCGACCGGCGGCACGCTCCGGGCGCTGCTGGACGACGCCGGCGCCGACCCGTGGGCGAGCGGTCTGCTCGCCCTGTCCGCCGCTCCGGAGGAGCTTCCCGCCCTCGCCGTGCTGCCCGCCGCCTGCCGCACCCTCGCCCCGGCCGCCCGCATCCCCGTACCCCCGCAGCCGATCAGCCAGGAGACCCGCCCATGACCGTGACCGTGAAGGGGAGGCAGCCGGCGGACTCGGGTGCCCCGGTGGTCCTGCGGGCCGAGGGCCTGTACAAGAGCTATGACCGCAAGGCGGTGCTCTCCGGGGTGTCCGTCCGGGTGCACGCGGGGGAGATCGTCGGCCTGGTGGGCCCGAACGGCGCCGGGAAGACCACGTTCCTGGAGTGCGTCGAGGGCATCCGGCGGCCGGACCGGGGCGAGGTCGAGATCGCCGGGCTGAGCCGGTCCGCCGGCCCCGCCGCCTACCACCTGGCGTTCGGCGCCCAGCTGCAGGAGTCGAGCCTGGCCGAACGCCTGCGGGTGGCCGAGGCGATGGAGCTGTTCGCCGGCTTCTACGACGACCCCTGGGACATCGACGACCTGCTGGAGCAGATCGGGCTGACCGAGCACCGCCGGGTGTTCTACCGCAAGCTGTCCGGCGGCCAGAAGCGCAGGCTGACCCTCGCCCTCGCACTGCTCGGCAGGCCACCGGTGCTGCTGCTGGACGAGCCGACCACCGGCCTTGACCCGCATGCCCGGCTGGAGATGTGGGGGGTGCTGGAAAAGCTCACCGGCAGCCGTACCGCGGTGCTGCTCGCCACCCACGACCTGCACGAGGCGCAGAGCCGCTGCCACCGGGTGTATGTGCTCGACGGGGGCCGGATCGCCGCCGACGGCCCGGTCGCCGAGCTGCTCGGCGCGGCCGGGCTCAGCACCCGGCTGCGGCTCCCGGACCGGCCGTGGGTGCGGGAGCTGCTGAGCGGGGTGCCCGGCTGGACCACCTCGCGGGTGGTGGCCGGCACGTACTACGCCTACGGCGAGCACGGCTTCGCCGAGAAGGCGGTGGCCGCGCTGCGCGCCCACGTGGCGGCGGAGGACACCGGGCCCGGCACGGCCGGTGAGCTGCAGCAGGTGCTGGCCGCCGCCTCCACCGGCCCCACGGACCTTGAGGACCTCTATCTGACGAGGACGGGAACCCCCTATGAGCCCCGCCATGCGCGTGACTGAACCGCCCGCGCCGCTCACCCCGCCCGCCCGCCGCTCCCCGCGCGGCCTGGGCCGGCTGTGCCGCACCGAGCTGCTGCTGTTCCTGCGGGAGCCCGCCGCCGTGTTCTTCGTGCTGGTCTTCCCGCTGGCCATGCTGCTGTTCCTGGGCGTGGCCTACGGCACCGAACCGGCCGACGGCGCCGGCGCCGACGGGGTGCGCTTCATCGACGAGTACGTGCCGCACATCGTGGTCACCATCGCCGTCAACCTCGGGGTGCTCGGCGTGGCCATCAACATCGCCGAGTGCCGGTCGACGGGGGTGCTGCGCCGCTACCGGCTGGCGCCGGTGCCGATGTGGTGGTTCTGGTTCTCGCAGGTCGCCGTCGGGCTGCTGATGTTCGCACTGGCGGTGGCCGCGCTGCTGGCCGTGGTGGCGGTGGCGTACGGGGTGGTGATGGCCGCGCCGGCGCAGTTCGCGCTGGTGGTGCTGACCGGGCTGGCGTTCACCTTCGCGGCGGGGGTGCTGCTGGGCAGCCTCGACCTGCCGGCCCGCAGTGTGCAGATCACCGGCACGGCCGTGTTCTTCGTGCTGTTCCTCGGCTCCGGGGCGGCGGTGCCGCGGGACTCGTTCCCCGGCTGGCTGCAGACCCTGACCGCCGTCAACCCGATGACTCCGGTCGTCGACGCGTCCGTCGACGCCTATCTGGGCCGCTCCATGGCCTCCGAACTGCCCGAGCTGGCCCTGGTGCTGGTCGCCGCCGCGGCCCTCGTCCTGACCGCCCGCTCCAAGTCCACCTGGGAGGGAAACCGATGAGCACGCTGCGCAGCGAGTGGCTCAACCACCGGGACCGGCTGCTGAAGCCGGTGCTGAACGACACCGAGTTCGGTGCCATCAAGGAGGTGCTCGACTACTACCATCCGCTGGGCCCGCTGCGGTCGTTCACCACCTACTTCCGCTCCGGCCTCGGCAAGCCCATGTACGTGGCCCACGGCCAGTACTTCGACCTCGACCACGCGATGGGCCGGCTGCTCGGCATGCCGGGTCTGAACACCGGCTTCGGCGGCCAGGTGTACGGCGGCGGCAAGGGCCACGACCTGTTCGGGACGACCGCGTCGTCGGTGGGGGAGGCGGTGGAGCGGGTGCTGGGCTCGCTCGCCTACCTCACCCACATGGACCGGATCCTGCACGGCTCCTACCGCACCCTCTCCGGGCAGGGAGTGCCCTGTCTGCACCCGGACCAGTTCCCGGTCTTCGCCCCCGAGCAGCTGGCCGAGGACCCGCTGTACGAGCCGTGGACGGAGGACTCCGAGCTGGGCTGGATCGCCGGGCGCCGGCTGCTGTCCGGGGAGGAGGTGTACCTCCCGGCGCAATTGGTCATGCTCTTCTATCTGCACGGCCCCGACGAGCCGATCATCGGCCTGGCCCCCAGCGGCGGTCTGGCCAGCCACATCAGCCGCCAGGACGCCCTGTGGCACGGGGTGCTGGAGCTCTTCGAGCGCGACGCGGTCAACCTGCGCTGGTACGGCGGTGTCCCGCTGGACCGGATCGTTCTCGACGGACCCGTGCGCAACCCGACGCTGCGCCGCCTGCTGGACACCACCGGGGCGCAGCCCGGCGAGATCACCTTCCACCACCACAACCTCGACCTGCACGACTACCCGGTGATCACGGCGATCGAGCGGGACGGCTGGCTGCGCCGCTACGGCTACTTCGCGGGCGGCGGGGTGTCCGACGACACCGAGGAGGCGATGCTGTCGGCGCTGACGGAGTACTCGCAGGCCGAGCGCAGTCTGCGGATCTCGCTGGCCACGCCCGACTGGGAGTTCACCGAGGCGTTCGGCCGGCAGTTCGCCATCGACAAGGACGCCGAGCCCGCCGACTTCTCCAACTACATCCAGGTCATCCCGTTCTACGGCTTCGAGGAGAACCGGGAGCGGGTCTCCTGGTTCTACGACGGCGGTGAGGAGATCCCGCTGTCGGAGCTTCCGCGGCGCCCGGCCGGCTCCGGTCCGGAGCGGCGCTGGGACCGGCTGACCTCGCTGCTGGCGGAGCGCGGCTGGGACCCGGTCACCTTCGACTTCTCGCTGCCGCAGTTCCGGCACACCAGCCTGATGAAGGTGGTGATGCCGGAACTGAGCCCGCCCTACCCGCCGCAGGCGCCGGGCCTGGGCAACCCCCGCTACGGCAGGGTTCCGTACGAGTCGGGGCGCCGGGAGCGGCCGCTGGACTTCGCCGACCTGAACGTGCATCCGCTGCCCTATCCGTGACCGACCGCGTCCGGCTCGGCCGCCACCGGCGTCGGCGTCACCAACGGTGCCGGCGTCGCCTCCGGGTTCCCGCCCCGGGCGGCGCTCTGCCCGATCAGCACGCCGAGCTGGAGCCGGGACACGGCGCCCAGCCGTGCGGACACGGCGGCGACGTGCCGGCGCACGGTGCGCGGGGTCACCCCGACGCGGAGGGCGACGGACTCGTCGGTGAGGCCCTGGACCAGTCCGGCGATCACGGCTGCCTCGGTGGTGGACTCGGCGGTGGTGGCGACGGGCGCGTAGCGGTGCGCCCGGGGCCACCAGCTGCCGGTGAAACGGGCGGCGGTGCGGGCGGCGGCGTCGGAGTGGCGGTCCGTCAGCAGCCAGCCGTCGGTCTCCGTCAGCCTGACGGCGAGCGCCAGTACGTCCCGGTCGGCGACCGCGATCCGGACCGGCAGCAGTGCGGCGGTCCGCAGTTCGGCGGCTCGCCCGAGCACCCCGCAGGCGGCGTGCGCCACCCCGGAGTCGACGATCACCTGATGCCGCACCGCGGCCCGGGGCCCGGGAGAGCCCTGGGCGCGCGGCATCTCGGGCCGCACCTCCAGCAGTTCGACCCGGGCGGAGGCGGCGACGGACGCGAAGACGCCGTCGATGCGCTCGGCCGGCGCGGGCCGCAGCGCGCCCTGCACGACGGCCGGGTCGGCGCCGTCCAGCGCCTCGGTCAGCCCGGACAACCGGGCCACGGCAGACCGGAGCTGACCGTAGAGCTCGTCCATGGATTGATCCCCCTTGTACGGTCCGGCCGGAACGACGGGACGGGGCGCCTCGGTCACGGCGCCCGGCAGGAGCAGGCACACGGGCGGGATCCCGTGCATTCCGGATTCCTCGGGTACGGGTGACGCACATCCGAATGTGCGGGTCATGTGAATGCTCGCGGGGGGATCAAAGGAGCGTCAAGGAACCGGAGGCCCCGCCCGCATCCCCTGTTCGGGCGGGTTGACAGCGGGCCGCGCGGGCATCTCGGGAGCGGTCCGGGCCCGGTCCGCCGCACCCGACGGGGTCGCGCCCTGCCGGTCGGGTCGCGTTCTGCCGGGCCGGGGTCGTGCCCTGTCGGTCGGATCGCATCCGGCTGGACGGACCAGGCCGCATCGGGCCCCATCGGGCCGGACGGTCTGGGCCGCATCGGGCCGGACGGTCTGGGCCGCATCCGGCCGGGCCGGGCTGGGTGGCAGCGGTCAGCCGCCGAGCGGCTGCTCCGGCGCCAGGGCGTCCGCGATCCGCTCGGCGATCCTCTGCGCGGTGTTGCCGCTCGCCCCGTCCTGGTCGACGGTCGTGGACACGGCGATGGCGAGACGCTCGGAGGGCAGATAGGCCTGGACGGCGGCGAAGCCGGAGAAGGACGGGTTCTGCACCACCCAGCCGTTCACGACGATCACGCCGACCCCGAAGTGGAACTCCTCGGTCTGCGGCAGGCAGACGTCCGCCGGACAGGTGTCGGTCGGGCCCGGCAGGCCGACGGTGCCCGGATCGAGCTGCACCCGGTAGGAGCGCCGGGAGAGCAGCTCGCCCGCGCCGATGGCCCGGGCCGAGCGGGCCAGGTCGCAGATGTCGCCGGTGAGCACCGCGCCCGGGGCGGTGGTCCAGGACGGGTTCCAGAAAGTGGACTCCTCGTACGTGCCGCGTTCGTCGTCGTAGGCGTGCAGGACGGGCTGCGGGATCTGCGGGGTGAAGCTGTTGCGCGTCTCGCGCAGGTCCAGCGGATCCATCACGCGTTCGTCCAGCAGGCGCTCCAGGGGGGTGCCGGTGATCTTCTCCAGGGCGAGGCCGAGGAGGACGAAGTTGGCGTGCGAGTAGCTCCAGTTGGTGCCCGGTTGATACCACAGGGGGTGGCGTAGCGGGAAGGCCACCAGTTCCCGCGGGGTCCACTGGCGGAACGGTGCGGCGTCCAGCTGGGCCAGGAAGTCCGGGTCGGTCACGTAGTCGTGCAGTCCCGACGTCGAGCTGCCGAGCATCCGCAGGGTGATCTCGTCACCGTGCGGCAGGTCGGGCAGCCAGCGGGAGACCGGATCGTCCAGACCGACCCGCTGCTCGTCGACGAGCTGCAGCAGCACCGTGCCCATGTAGGCGATGCCGACCGAACCGATCCGGAAGTGCATGTCGGTGCCGGCCGGAACCCCCGCCATCGACTCGCCGACCGCCCCGGTCACCACCTCCCTGCCGTCGGTCGTGACCCGGACCAGCGCGGCCTTGAGGCCCAGATCCCGGTGGGCCTCGCGCACGATGTCCATGACCCGGCGCGCCTCGCCCCGGCGGGTGTCGGAGGTGTCGGCGCACCGCTGTTCGTGGCGGGCGGCGGCCGTGGTCGCCGTCGTGGTCTGCAGGGTCGTGGCGAGCAGGGCGGCGGCGCACAGCAGCGCCGTACGAGTACGCGTCATACCCGCACCCTCGGCGCCGGTGCGGGCCTCCGCGGGGACAACACCCCGCCGGGCCCCGCAGCCGACCCGTACGGCCCTCACGCCCCACCCGGACCGAGAGCCGGTGGCAGCCACCGGCGGACCGCAGCCGAGGTCCCGGCGGGCAGCCTCTTCGACCTGACCGTGTCGGTTGTGATCGAATCGAGGCCATGAGTCAGAACGTGTACTTCCAGATCTCGGCCGGCGGGGAGGACCTCGGCCGCATCGTCTTCCGGCTGTTCGACGACGTCGTGCCCAAGACCGCTCGCAACTTCCGCGAGCTGGCGACCGGCCAGCACGGCTTCGGCTACAAGGGCGCGCCCTTCCACCGGGTCATCCCCGACTTCATGCTGCAGGGCGGTGACTTCACCAACGGAAACGGCACCGGCGGCAAGAGCATCTACGGCGAGGAGTTCGCCGACGAGAACTTCCAGCTCAAGCACGACCGGCCGTTCCTGCTGAGCATGGCCAACGCGGGGCCGGGCACCAACGGCTCGCAGTTCTTCGTCACCACCGTGGTGACGCCGTGGCTGGACGGCAAGCACGTGGTGTTCGGCGAGGTCGTCGAGGGCGAGGACGTCGTCAAGGCGGTCGAGGCCCTGGGCAGCCGTTCCGGCGCCCCCGCCAAGAAGATCGTCATCGAGGACTGCGGCGTCGTCGCCTGATTCCCGGAGGATCCGGTTCCCCGGTGGGTCACCCGCGCCCCACTGAGCGGGCGGGGGTGACCCGCCGCCGTTCAGGGGGCGGCCACGGACAGCAGCGTGCCGTCCTCGAAGGTGAGGAACAGCGCACCGCCCGACACCATGACCGTGGTGGGGGCCGCGGTGACGAAGGTGGCGCCGGGGCCGTCCTCCTTGGGCCAGTCGGCGTAGGTCCGCTGGACCTCCCCCTCCCCGCTGTCGAGCTCGAAGCTGCGCGCTCCGGCGTCGCCCAGCACCAGCACACGGTCCGCGGCCACCACGGCGGCCTGGGTCCGGCCCACCGTCACCGACCACTTCTCCCGCCCGGCCGCCAGGTCGATCGCCCGCAGGTAGCCGGAGCCGTCCCGTCGTTGCGGGCCTCCGACGACGGCCAGACCGCTCTGGCTCACCGTCATGGAGCCACTGCCTTCGAAGCCGCTGATCTGTCGCAGGGTTCCGGAATCCCGCACACCGTCGGGACAGACGGCGTGCCGCGAGCCCCGGCCCGCCAGGACGCAGCGCTCCGGGACCCTGGCCAGGGTCTTCCCCGTCGCCAGGTCCAGCGTCTGGGCCTCGAGCGCGCCGTCCACCCAGACCCGGTCCCCCACGACGTCCAGCGAGGCCGGGTAGGCCATGTTGATCACGCGTTCCCACAGCTGCCGGCGGTCCTCGAGCGCGTAGGCACGGAACAGCATGTTGTGTGCACCCCCGGTACCGGCGCCTCCCGTGTAGGAGACGAGGATCCGGTCCTTGTGGACCCGGGCGGTCGACGGGGCGTAGCCGGGCGCGCCGGGCAGCGTGGCCACCGGTTCGCCGTCGTCCAGCCGCAGGATCGCGAAACCGTCCCCGTCCGCCGAGGTGATGTAGGCGTGCCGGGCGTCCAGGTCGAGCCCGTCGACGCGGGTGCCGTCGGCCGGCTCGTCCTCGGCCGGGTAGCGCCACAGGGCAGTGCCGTCGGAGGCGTTCCGGGCCTCCAGCCACAGCCGGTTGCCGTCCTCCGTGTGCAGCCGGCAGACGATCACCGTGCCGCTGAGCGCACAGTCCAGGGGCGATCCCGAGCCCTCGAAGGATGCGGACCACGGCGACCATCCCGCGGGCAGCCGGGAGCGGTCCAGCGCGTCCGGGCCGAAGTCGCGGGTCTTGCTGGAGACCACGGGCACGGCGGCGGCCTCGCCGCCACCGGCACCCGTGCCGCCGGGGGAGGCCGAGGCACCCGCGTCGGCCCCGGTGCCCGCCCCGTCGCCGAGCAGCGGCAGCAGCAGCGCGGTCACCGTGCCCACCAGCAGTCCGGCACCGGTGCCGACGGCCCACCGCAGCCGGTTGCGGCGCCGCCGGGCGGCGGGCGCGTCGGTGGCCATACCGGCGGGACCGGCGTCGGGCACGGACCCGGGTACGGACGGGGAGCCGGCCGGGGACGGTGCTGCCGCCGGGCCCGGTGCGCGGCGCGGCGCGGGTGGCGCGATCAGGGCCCTGCCGACGGCGATCTCGTACTCGGTGATCACCTTGCGCACACCGTCCGGCCAGGGGAACGCTCCGGTGCGCGGCGCCGGGGCGGCCGGCCTTTCGCCGGCCGCGGGGTCCAGCGCCCGGACCAGCTCGCCCGGAGTGGGCCGCTGCTCCGGGTCCCGGTGCAGACAGGCGGTGACCACCTCCCGCAGCTCCTCCGGCAGCCCGGACAGATCGGCCTGCCCCTGGGCGATGCGGTGCACGATCGCCGCGAGTTCACTGTCCTGGAACGGGCCCCGACCGGTCGCCGCGAAGCAGAGGACCGCGCCCAGGCAGAAGACGTCGGACCTGGCCGTCACCGAACGGTCCCCGGCGACGTGCTCCGGCGACATGAAGCCCGGGGATCCGACCATGATGCCGGTGGCGGTGAGCGCCGTGGCGTCGTAGGCCTGGGCGATGCCGAAGTCGATGAGCCGCGGCCCGCCGGTGCCCAGGACGACGTTGGCGGGCTTGAGGTCGCGGTGCACCAGCCGGGCGCCGTGCACCGCGGCCAGCCCGCGGGCGAGGTCGGCGCCGAGTTCCCGGACGACGGGCACGGACAGCGCTCCCGTACGGGTGACCGCCTCGTCGAGCGAGGGGCCGACCACGTACGCGGTGGCGAGCCAGGGCCGTTCGGCGTCGGGGTCGGCGTCGACGAGCGCGGAGACGTACGGGCTGCGCACCGCGCGGGCGGCCTCCGCCTCCCGCCGGAACCGCACCCGGAAGTCGCCCTCCAGCTCCAGGTCCCGCCGGACCGTTTTCAGGGCGACCAGGTCGTCCGGGCCGCCGTCGGGCGGGAGAGCGAGGTGGACCGTCCCCATACCGCCGGAGCCGAGGCCGGCCAGCAGCCGGTAGGGGCCGACGTCGTAGGGGGCGTGGGCGTCGAGCGGGCGCAGCACGGTGAGCGGACTCCAGTTCGGGCGGCCGTCGGGCCGGAGGCGGACTTCCGGGACAGGCGCGGGGGATCAGGGGGATCAGGTGGGAAGCTCCATGGAGCGGACGGTTCCGTCGTGGTGGACGAGGTAGAGCACACCGCCGACGGAGAGCAGCTCGGGCGCCCAGACATACGCGTCGACGGTGCCGTTGACGCCGCCGCCCGCGCGGTTGCCGGGGGCGCCCTCGACCTCGGTCCTGCTGCGCTCGCCGCCGTTCAGCGGCAGTGTGTAGAGGTAGGCGTTGTCGAGGAACAGGGCCGTGGAGCCCACGATCGTCGCCTCTGAGTGCACGTACCCGGGCGCCGCGCCGTCGCCCGCGCCGCCCGCGTCCTCCTGGTCGTCCAGCCGGGTGGGGAAGACCCCGACGGTGCGCGGGCTCCGGTCGGGCTCCCACGGGTCGGCGAGGACCATCTTCGCGCGGTCCCGCTCCAGCGTGTAGTCGGCCTGGCCGACGGAGATCACGCCTTCCGCGGCGGCCACCGGGTCGCCGGGCATCACGGGACCGCTGGGCCCCACCGGCTCCAGCGTCACGGCGTCCAGGGTCACGGTCCCCTCACCCTCGATGTCGCACAGCACCCCGCCGCCGTCGGCGCGGACCGCGGTGCAGTCGCCCTTGTCCGGCACGGTCAGCTGGGTCGGCTCGCCGGTGCGCGCCTCGAACGCGGTCAGGCCGCCCTCGGTCACGACGACGAAGCGTCCCTCCACGACCGACGTCCCCGTGAAGACGCCGTAGGCGGCCAGGGGCCGGTCGGAGGAGGCCAGCCGCCGCTGCCAGAGCGGCTCGCCGGTGACGGCGTCGAAGGCGTGTGCCGTGGCCCGTGCTCCGGCGTCCGCGGTGACGAGGACGACCCCGTCGTGGAGGAACAGGTCGCCGACGATCGCACCCGTCTCCTCGCCCTGCAGGGGGCGCTCCCAGCGGACCGTGCCGTCGGCGGCGGCCCGGCCCCGTACCGTCTCCCCCTCGGCGGAGACGACGGTGTCGCCGTGGAGCTGCGGGTTGGTCGGGTTCCCGGGCAGCTGGATACCGCGCGAGCCGGACAGGGCGGGCGACTCGTCCGGAGCGGCCGAGGCGGCCTTCCACAGCGGCTCGCCGTCGGCGGCGCGCACCGCCTCCAGGCCGCCGTCCAGGGTCCGGCACACCAGCAGGTCGCTGTTGAGCGAGCAGCGCCAGGGCCGCCCGTCCAGGGTGGTGCCCCACGGTTTCCAGCCTCCGGGGCGGGCGGCGGGGTCGAGGGGGAAGTACCGGGTGCGGTCGGCGCCGTAGCGGTCGACTCCTGCCACCGGCCGAACGGTGGGCGACGGCGACGGATCCCCGTTCGCGGTGTTGCCGGCCGGGCTCCCGCCGCTGTCGTCCTGCAGCGCCCGCAGCCCGACCGCGCCGAGCGCGCCCACCACCAGCGCGCCCGCCAGCACGGCCGCGACGGTCCTGCCGCGCCGGGCGCCCGAGGGGGCGGCGGGCCGGGCGGGGGCCTGCGGGGGCGGGCCGGTGACGGTCGGCGCACTGTGGACCGGCGCGGCGCCGGGCATGGTGGGGGTGGGCGGCGGCTGGACCACCGGACCCGCCCCGGCCACGGTCCGGGCCAGCTCCTCCTCGTGCGCCCGCACCATCGCCTGCACCTCGGGCGGCCAGACGACGGGGCCGTCCGGGTCGCCGACGGCCGCCCCGAACCGGGCGTCCAGCGCGGCGGCGTCGGGCCGGGCCGACGGGTCGGCGACGAGGCAGTCCTCGATCAGCTCGCGCACCTCGGCTGGTACGGCGGCGAGATCGGCCTCCGCCTGCGAGATCCGGTACAGCACGGCGGCCACCGGACCGTCCCCGAAGGGGTTCTCCCCGGTGGCGGCGAAGCAGAGCACGGAGGCCAGAGCGAAGATGTCGGAGGCGGCGACCACGTGCCGGCCGCCCAGGACGTGTTCGGGCGACATGTAGCCGGGGGATCCGACCATCGCACCGGTCGCCGTCATCGTGCTGGCGCCGAAGGCACGGGCGATGCCGAAGTCGATGACCTTGGGCCCCTCGGCTCCGAGCAGGACGTTCGCGGGCTTCAGATCGCGGTGCTGGACACGCGCGTGATGGATGCCGCGCAGCGCACGGGCCAGGCCGAGCCCGAGGCGCAGTACGGCGCCCGGGGGCAGCGGGCCCACCGCCCGTACCGCCCGCTCCAGGGTCGGTCCCGCGACGTACTCGGTGGCCATCCAGGGCTCCGCGGCGTCCGCGTCCCCGGCCAGCAGGCGGGCGGTGGAGCGGCTCTCGACGGACCTGGCCATCGCCATCTCCCGGCGGAAGCGGTCCCGGAACGCCGCGTCGCCGCTCAGCTCGGCGCGGATGGTCTTGACGGCGGCGAGCCGCGGCTCCGTGTCCCCTGGCGACGCCGGCCGCACATCGGCGCCCAGATACACCTCGCCCATGCCGCCGGTGCCGAGCCGCGCCAGAATCCGGTACGGGCCGACCTGCCGCGGCGAATACTCCCGGACCTCACCGAACATGACGTCATCCCCCTGCTGCCGCTCCGCTCGGTGATCAACCTTCGCACCCGGGCCGGACGGCGTCCAGCGCACGCCGGGCCGAGCGCTGACCGTCTGTCAGGCCTTGGCTGCCTTCGTCCTCTTCGTTCTCCGGGTGCTCCGGGTGCTCCGGGTGCTCCGGGTGCTCCGCACCGAGCACCGGACCGGTGATCCGCCGCCGCAGCCCCGCGATCGGCCGCCGGCGTCGGTGCCCGCGGCCGGGGTCCCTGATGCGTGGCCGGCTTCCGAGGTGTCCAGCGAACCCGACACCCGGTTGCACCTCACACCCTGTGCGCACCGGACACCGCGAGTGCGCCGGATACCTCGGGCGCACCCCGGCCCCTCGACGTCCTCATCCTTTCGGTCGCACCCGACACCCCGCCGTTCCCGACACCCCGCCGTTCCCGACACCCCGCCGTTCCCGCCGGCGGCCGGAACGCCATGAACGCCCTGGTCGGCAGGGGCGACGAGCGGGGCTCGCGACCGGCCACGGCTGGTCGCACCTCTGCGGCGCGTGAGCCGGGGAAGGGGCCTCCGCCGCGAGCGGGGCCCCGCGTCGTACGTGCCGTCGCGCACGGCACCCGGGAGGCCCCTCCGGGCGAACCCGGTGCGGGTCCGGAGGGCGAGGACCGGAGGGCGAGGACCGGTGGACGGCTCACACCGAGTCGCCCGCTGACGTCCGAGATGTGTAGATTGTTACCGCCGGGCGCACAGCAGCCAGGCGTGCCGACGGTCGCTTCGGTGCGCATGAGCCTCGCAGGCGAGGGCCGTATGTTCGACTTGAGCGCGCCGATCGTGGTCACCTTTCTGGTGTACGTGGCCGCCATGATCGGAACGGGGATCTGGGCGTACTCCCGTACGCACACGTTCGCCGACTTCGCCCTGGGGGGCCGCAGGCTCAGAGCCCCCGTCGCCGCCCTGTCCGCAGGGGCCAGCGACATGTCCGGCTGGCTGTTCCTCGCGCTTCCCGGAGCCGTGTACGCGGCCGGCATCGGGGCCAGCTGGATCGCCGTCGGACTGATCATCGGCACCTACCTGAACTGGCGGTTCGTCGCGCCGAGGCTGCGCACCTACACCGAACGGGCCGGGAACGCCGTGAGCCTGTCGGCGTATCTGGAGGAGCGGTTCGAGGACCGCACCCGGGTGCTCCGGATGGCCTCGGCCGCCGTCACCCTGGTGTTCTTCACCGTCTACGTCGCGAGCGGGCTGGTGGCCGGCGGGCTGCTGTTCACCACCGTCTTCGACATCCGCTTCGGGATCGGGGTGACCCTGACCGCCCTGGTGATCGTCGTCTACTCGTGCCTGGGCGGATTCCTCGCCGTGAGCCTGACGCACGTCCTGCAGGGCACCTTGATGTTCCTGGCCCTGCTGGTGCTCCCCATCACCGGTGTCGTGGCGCTCGGCGGCTTCGGGGCACTGGGCGACGCCCTCGACGCCAGGGCACCCGGGCTGCTGGACATGGGTGCCGACGTCGGCTACGCGGACGGCCAGTGGTCGGCGGGCGGGCCGCTCGGCGCCGTCGCGATCCTCTCGCTGCTCGCCTGGGGCCTGGGCTACTTCGGTCAGCCGCACATCCTGGCCCGCTTCATGGGCATCCGCAGCATCCGTGCCATCCCCGCGGCCCGGCGCATCGGAACGGGCTGGGTCGTCGTCGTGCTCGGCGGTGCCACGCTCGTCGGTCTCGTCGGGATCGGGCAGCTCGGCCCGCCGCTCCCCGACCCGGACACCGTGTACGTGGTGCTGAGCCAGACGCTGCTCAACCCCTGGGTCGCCGGGCTGATGCTGATCGCCGTACTGGCCGCGATCATCTCGACCGCGGACAGCCAGCTACTGGTGTCGTCGGTCGCCCTCACGGAGGACTTCTACCGCGCGCTCCTCAACCGCCGCGCCTCGGACCGGGCGCTGGTGTGGCTGGGGCGCGGCGCCGTCGTCCTGGTGATCGTGATCGCCTACGTGATCGCGCTGAGAGCCGACGGCCTGCTGGGCGTCGTCGCCTACGCCTGGGCGGGCTTCGGGGCGGCCTTCGGCCCGGTCGTCCTGCTCTCGCTGTACTGGCCGCGCATGACCTGGGCGGGGGCCATGGCCGGGATCGTCTCGGGCGCGGGCACGGTACTGCTCTGGGACCGGATCAACCCCCTGCTCGGACCGCTCGAGTCGGGCATCTACGAGATGGTCCCGGGCGTGCTGGTGGCCACCCTGGCCGCGCTGCTCTTCGGCAGATTCGTCGGCCGGCCACCCGAACGGGCGTTCTGGCGGATGCCGGGCGGCGGGGTGAGCCAGCTGATGCTGACCCCGTTCCTCACCCAGGCACCGGTCGGCATCGCCGTTCTGGACACGGACCTGCGCTACGTCTGGGTGAACAAGCCGCTGGACCGCCTGGTCCCGCTCGCCCAGCGGCTGGGGCGGGAGGCGAGGGAGGTGCTGCCCAGGTCGGACGCGGAGGCGTTCGAGGAGCACATGCGGACGGTTCTGCGGACCGGGCGCCCGGTGATGGACCACGAGTTCCGCGGCGCCGGGCTCAACGACCCGCACCAGGATCGGGCGTACTCCGCGTCCTTCTTCGCCATGAAGGACCGCCAGGGCCGCCGGGTGGGCATCTGGTACATGATCATCGACGTCACCGACCGCCGGCGGGCCCAGGAGCGCCTGGCCCTGCTGAAGGAGGCCGGTGCCGGGATCGGCAGCACGCTGAACGTGACGCGGACCGCGCAGGAGCTGGCCGACGCGGCCGTACCGTCCCTCGCCGAGTTCGCCGCAGTCGACCTGCTGGACACGGTCATGCGCGGGGAGGAACCGGCCCCCGGACCGGTCGGCATGACACCCGTCCTCCGCCGCGCGGCCCGGCAGACGGTGCACGCGGACTGGCCGACGGCGACCCTGGCGGTGGGGGAGACGGTGCGGCGGGCCCCGTCCTCGCCCGTGACCCGCTGCCTGCTGGAGAGCAGGACACTGGTGGAACACACCGTGGACCCCGCCACCAGCTCCTGGCTGACCGAGGACCCATCCCTGGGCGACTCCATCCGCGCGTTCGGCTTCCGCTCGCTGATGGTGGTCCCCGTGCGGGCCAGGGGCGTCACCCTGGGCGTGGCGACCTTCGGCCGGTCCCGGAAGGCGAGCCCCTTCGAGGAGGACGACGTACGCCTCGCCGAGGAGTTCGTCTCCCGAGCGGCGGTGAGCATCGACAACGCACGCCGCTTCACCCGCGAACGCACCGCGGCCCGCTCCATGCAGCGCTCGCTGCTCCCGCAGAAGCTGACGGGAGGGTCCGCCCTGGACGTGGCGTCCTGGTACCTCCCGGCGGACGCCCCCAGCGGGGTGGGCGGCGACTGGTTCGACGTGATCCCGCTCTCGGGGGCCCGGGTCGCCCTCGTCGTCGGTGACGTCGTCGGCCACGGCATGAACGCGGCCACCACCATGGGGCGCCTGCGCACCGCGGTCCGCACGCTCGCCAACCTGGACCTCGCCCCGGACGAGGTACTGGCCCACCTGGACGACCTGGTCATCGGCCTCATCGAAGCGGACGACGGTGGTGAGCCGACGGAGGCCGAGGACGAGACGATGGGCGCCGCGTTCCTCGGAGCCACCTGCCTGTACGCCGTGTACGACCCGGTCAGCAGACGGTGCACGCTGGCCCGGGCCGGACACCTCCCGCCGGTGTTCGTCGGCCCGGACGGCGGTGCCGAACTCCTGGACCTGCCCGCCGGACCGCCCCTCGGGCTCGGGTACCTCCCCTTCGAGTCCGTCGACCTGGAGGTGCCCGAGGGCAGCCTCATCGCCCTCTACACCGACGGTCTCATCGAGAGCTACGACCGGGACATCGACGTCGGCCTCTCCCGTCTCGGCACCGCACTGGCGGAGCGCGGACCGACGCTGGAGGAGATCGGCCGCACGGCGGTCGGCGCCCTGCTCGCGGGCCCCCCGTCCGACGACGCTGCGCTGCTGCTGGCCCGGACCCGGGTCCTGGCCCCCGACCAGGTCGCCTCCTGGGACCTGCCGCGCGACCCGGCCGCCGTGGGGCAGGCCCGGGCCTGCGCCACCGGGCGGCTGGCGGAGTGGGGCATGGACGAGCTGGCGTTCACCACGGAGCTGATCGTCAGTGAACTGGTCACCAACGCCATCCGCCACGCGATCGGACCGGTCTCGCTCCGCCTGATCCGGGACCGTGCCCTGATCTGCGAGGTCTCCGACGCCAGCAGCACCTCCCCGCGGCTGCGCCACGCCCGGACCACCGACGAAGGGGGCCGGGGCCTGCTGATCGTGGCCCAGCTCGCCCAGCGCTGGGGCACCCGCTACACGACGACCGGCAAGACCATCTGGACGGAGCAGGTCGTCCCCGCCGAGCCGCTCACCGCCGAGCCGCTCAGCGCAGGACCGCTCACCTGACCGCGCCGCCGGTCCACCGGCTCCGGGGTGGCTCCTCGTCCGGCCGGCTGCGGGGCGTTGCGATCCCCGGGTTCCCGGAGGAACCGGTCGCCGAGACTGCTCGGTCGCCGGCCGCTCAGTCGCCGACCACTCCGGCGTCGATGCGCTGACCACGCGATGTGTCCACCACGATGGGGATGCCGTTGGGGATCTGTCCGTCGAGCCGGTCGAGCAGGGACTGGGTCGGCGGGAGCTCTCCGGGGGTGCGGACGTGGATGTGCATCGTCCGGGACGTCGCGTCGACACTCGTGACGGACGCGCCCGGCTCGTCGGCGAGCCACTGCTGCGCCGCCTGCTTGGTCCGGTCGGTCCAGTGGTCGAGCAGGAAGGTGATCACGGTGTTGCCGCTGAGCGGAACGATCACGACGGCGAACAGCAGGGCCATGGCGACATAGGTCCGGCGGGCGGGCCGCCCGGCCGCCTGGTCGGCCCGGGTGCCGTAGCCGAGGGTGGCGAAGACCACCATGCCGCCGAAGACCAGCGCGAAGAGGTTGGAGACGAACAGCACCAGCGCGCCCAGCGCGAACCATCCCGACAGCCGGCCCAGGCACACTCCGGCCACCACCAGCGGCGGGACGAGGGAGATCGCGATCGCGACCCCGGGCAGTACGGCGGCGACGTCCCGCCGGGCCAGCGCCACCGCGCCGGCGAATCCCGTCGCCAGGGCCGCGATCAGGTCCATCAGCCCCGGTGAGGTCCGCGACGCGATCTGGCTGTTGGAGAGCAGGTCGTAGCCGGTGGGGAGCACCAGCGAGAACACGACCCCGACCGCGATCACCAGCGAGCAGCCGAAGAAGACGACCCTGGTCGACCCGGTGCGGCGGCGCTGCACCGAGCCCAGAGCGATGCCCATGATCGGCGTCGACAGCGGCGCGATGATCATCGCCCCGATCACGGTGGCCGTCGAGTCCAGGAGTACTCCGCCGGCCGCGATGGCCGAGGACAGCGTCAGCATGGTCCAGAAGGCCGACCGCTTGGACGTGGTGTCCCCGGTCGACATGTCCAGATCGTCGGTCAGCTCCTCCAGCGAGCGACGCTGTGCGGGCGGCAGGACACGGGCGCGAACGTTGCTGATCACGCCCCCAAACAACCACGATCGGCACGGCTTCGGCGGTCAGGACACGGGCGCGCGGGTCCGGTCCACCCCGCCGGCAACCGCTTGCGGGAATTGCGGCTGCAGAGCTTGCAGGCCCCAGCCGCCTGCGGCCGGGAGAGACACGGGCGTGTTCCCCGATCCGGAGACCGGTCGGCCGTAGCGTCGTGACGGTCGGCCACAGGTCGGGGCGCGAGACGCGAGACAGGGGAGTGCTGCTCATGGGACGGGTTCGGCGCTGGACGGGTGCGGCGGCAGCGGGAGGCGGCGTGGCCGTCGCCGGCTACCTGGGGCTGGTGACCGGGGTCCTCCCCGTCGACCTGGGGCTGGGCAGGCGCACCCGCCCGCTCGGCCCGCAGTCCGTGGACATCGCCGCTCCCCGGGAGGTGGTCTTCGACGTGGTGGCACAGCCGTACCTCGGCCGTACGCCGAGGGCGATGCGGGAGAAGCTGCACGTCCTCGAACGCGGCAGCGACCTGGTGCTGGCCGAGCACTTCACCCCCGTCGCGGGCGGGCGGCTGACGGCCGTCACGGTGGAGACCGTACGGTTCACCCGCCCCGGACGGATCGACTTCCGGCTGGTGCGCGGGCCGGTGCCGCAGGTCACCGAGTCCTTCGTGCTGAGCGAGCACGAGGCGGGAACACGGCTGGTGTACGAGGGGGAACTGGGCACTGACCTGTGGCGCCTCGGGCAGTGGTGGGGAGCCGCGGTGGCCAGGCGGTGGGAGAGCACGGTCGCCGCCTCCCTCGCCTCCCTCGGGACCGAGGCCGAGCGCAGGGCCGCCGCACTTCCGGACTGAGCCCGTGCCCGGCCCGGTGAGCGCGCTCACCGGACCCCGGTACTGCGTGACGACGAAGCGATGACGAAGCGATGACGAAGCGACGACGAAGCGACAGCGAAGCGACGACGAAGCGAGGGCGAACAACGCGATGACCACGAACCGTCACCCTTCACCCGAACGGGGAGAGCCGGCAGCGCCGGGCGGCTCCCGTGCGAAACGGGACCGGCAGGAGGTGTTCGTCGAATTCACCAGGTCGATCTGCCCGCTGTGCAAGACCCCGGTCGACGCCCAGGTCAACATCCGCCAGGGCAGGGTCTATCTGCGCAAGCGCTGCCGCGACCACGGCGAGTTCGAGGCCCTGGTCTACGGGGACGCGGAGGAGTACCTGTCGTCCGGCCGGTTCAACAAACCCGGCACCATCCCGCTGACCTTCCAGACCGAGGTGAAGAACGGCTGCCCCAGCGACTGCGGGCTGTGCCCCGAACACAAGCAGCACGCCTGCCTGGGCATCATCGAGGTCAACACGGGGTGCAACCTGGACTGCCCGATCTGCTTCGCCGACTCCGGCCACCACAGCGACGGCTACTCGATCACCCACGAGCAGTGCGAGACGATGCTGGACGCCTTCGTCGCCTCCGAGGGCGAGGCGGAGGTGGTGATGTTCTCCGGCGGCGAGCCCACCATCCACCGGCACATCCTCGACTTCATCGACCTCGCCCAGGCCCGCCCGATCAGGAACGTCACCCTCAACACCAACGGCATCCGTCTCGCGAGCGACCGGAACCTCGTCGCCGAACTCGGCAGGCGCAACCGGCTCCCGGGCCGGTCGGTCAGTGTATACCTGCAGTTCGACGGCTTCGACGAGCGCACCCACCGCGAGATCCGGGGCCGTGACCTGCGGGGTCTCAAGCAGCGTGCCCTGGACAACTGCGCCGAGGAGGGACTGACCGTCACCCTCGTCGCGGCCGTCGAACGCGGCCTGAACGAGCACGAGCTGGGCGCCGTCATCGAGTACGGCGTCGACCACCCGGCCGTACGGTCGGTGGCGATCCAGCCGGTCACCCACTCCGGTCGGCACGTCCCCTTCGACCCGCTGAACCGCCTGACCAACCCGGACGTGATCCGCCTCATCGAGGAGCAGCTCCCGGGCTGGTTCCGCAGGGGCGACTTCTTCCCCGTGCCGTGCTGCTTCCCCACCTGCCGCTCGATCACCTACCTCCTGGTGGACGGCAACCAGGACGACCGGACCGTCGTACCCGTCCCGCGGCTGCTCCAGGTCGAGGACTACCTCGACTACGTCACCAACCGCGTCCTGCCCGACACCGGCATCCGCGAGGCACTGGAGAGGCTGTGGTCGGCGTCGGCGTTCATGGGCACGGAGACGACGGAGCAGAAACTGCGGGCCACGGCCGAGGCCCTGGACTGCGCCGACACGTGCGGCATCGACCTGCCGGAGGCGGTGAAGGAGCTGAGCGACAAGGCATTCATGATCGTCGTCCAGGACTTCCAGGACCCATACACCCTCAACGTCAAGCAGCTGATGAAGTGCTGCGTGGAGGAGATCACCCCCGACGGCCGGCTGATCCCGTTCTGCGCGTACAACTCGGTCGGCTACCGCGAAGAGGTCCGCGCGGCCATGTCCGGCATCCCCGTCGCGCCGGTGGCGCCCAACGCCCTGCCCCTCGCCGACCGCCTCGCCGACACCCCGTACGGCTCCCGGACCGCAGCCCGACAGGAGGGCACCCGATGAGTGCCGAGGCACCCGGCAGCCCGGGCGGCGACAGCCTGAAAGCCTGCTGCGCCGCCGCCTACTCCTCCGACGTCGTCAC